>JBASBA010000330.1:0-8242 GCA_049650885.1 Alteraurantiacibacter sp.
TGATGAGTTCGGCCAAAGCGAGGGCATGTGCAGCACCGCCCATGTCCTTTTTCATCAGCAGCATTCCGCGCGATGATTTTACGTCCAGCCCGCCCGAATCGAAGCAAACGCCCTTGCCGACAATGGCAACTCGCGGGTGGCTTTCATCGCCCCATTCGATCTCTATCAGTCGGGGAGCGTGCTTGCGCTCTGCCGCGCGGCCCACGGCATGAACCATGGGAAACCCCTTTTCGAGTGCATCGCCGCGCGTAACGGTTACCGAAGCATCCTGATCCTTCGCAATGCGCTCGGCCTCCGCCTCCAGCGCAGCAGGGCCAAGATCTTCGGCGGGTGTGTTCACCAGATCGCGCACGAGGGAGGCGGCCTGCGCTTCGGCGCTGACCAGTTCTATCTTGGCCACATCTTCTGTCAGCAGCACGCGCGGGCCTTCGGCATCGCTATCGTCACGATAGCGGTTGAAGGTGTATTGCGCGGTCTGCCAGCCGAACATGGCGGGCCCTGCCTTGATATCAGCGAGGCGATAGGTTCCGGCAGGCAGGCTTTCCGCCAGTTTGGCGAGGCACCAGCTGGACAGATCATCCGGGTCGGCCACGCCGCCAACGGCAAACCATCCATCACCGTCAGGTACGATTCCCACCTGATAGCCGCTGCCTACGAATTTCTGCGCGGCCAGGGCTGCGCGCTGGGGGCCACTCAGTCCCTTGGCAAAGCTGTCAAAACCGTCTTTGTTGACGAGGTGGATCGCGATGGCTTCCTGCCCGCGATCCGGCTGGATCAAATCTGTTGCAATAGTCATGGAATTCCGCTTGCCGTTTTCGTTGCTGTTTGGGAAGGCTTACACCGTGATGTTCCGACGTTTCACACTGCTGACAGTTCCAGCCATGCTGGTGGCCTGCGTCCCGGCTGACGATTCCGAGGATGGCGGCGACGCGCCGCGAGGCACCGCTCCTGACACGCCGATCCCGCCCGATGTGCCGGGTGGCGGAAATGCCCCCCCACCGCTGGGCGGCGCGCGCGAGGTGAACGAGAAAACGGATCTGTTCTTGTTCAAATATTCCTATCCGCAGGTAGCGGGAGAGAAAGCGGAACTGGCCCGATGGCTGGATCGCCGCCTTGATCGCGAGCGCAACGAACTGGCCGCGAGAGCTGAGGACGGACGGCGCGAAGCGCGGGATAACGGCTTCCCGTTCAACAGCTATTCCAGCTATACTGCGTGGGAAGTGGTAGCAGACCTGCCTGACTGGCTCAGCCTGTCTGCCGATCTTTCCAGCTATTCGGGCGGGGCGCACCCCAATTATGGTTTCGACACGATAATCTGGGACAAGCAGAAGAATGTGAAGATGGAGCCGGTTGCATTTTTCACCTCGAAGGACGCGCTAGACAAGGCACTTGGCCCGCAATTGTGCGAAGCGCTGAATGTGCAACGCGAGGAACGCCGCGGGCAGCCGGTGGACGAAACCAGTGACAGCATGTTTGACGCTTGCGTAAAGCCCGATGAAACCAATGTGCTGCTCGGCTCCACCAACGGCGCGACATTCAACCGGATCGGCATCCAGATCGCGCCTTATATCGCAGGCTCCTATGCAGAAGGCAGCTACGAGTTCACTTTTCCGGTAACGCCCGATTTGCTGGAGGTTGTAAAAGAACAATATCGCAGCGCTTTCGCCGCGAACTGATTCGCGCCCTCGCAATTTATCGTCAAACGGCCTAAATGGGGCGGATGACAGAATACCAGCACGTTACCGCCGATACGACCGTCTACCGCGACGGCACCATAAAGCTGCATGGCCCCGAGGGGTATGAAGGCATGCGCAAGGCAGGCCGCCTTGCCGCTGAAATCCTCGACGAGCTTACAACGCGGGTTGAACCTGGCGTCACCACGGGAGAGCTGGACCGCGTGGTCCGCGAGATGACGCTGGATGGCGGCGCAGTTCCGGCCACTTTGGGCTATCGCGGCTTCACGCACTCCTGCTGCACCTCCATCAACCATGTGGTTTGCCACGGCATTCCGGCTGACAAGCGCCTGAAGGATGGCGACATCGTAAACATCGACGTCACTCCGCTGCTGGATGGCTGGCACGGCGACACTAGCCGGATGTATCTGGTTGGCGATGTGCCGCTGAAGGCGAAGAAGCTGGTGGAAGTGACGCACGAATGCATGATGATCGGTATCGGCGAAGTGCGCCCGGGTGTGCAGTTGGGCGATATCGGCGCTGCCATTCAGGAGCACGCCGAACGTCACCGCTACGGCGTGGTGCGTGAATTTTGCGGCCACGGGCTTGGCCGCCTGTTCCATGATGCGCCCGAAGTGGTGCACGCGGGCAGGCGCGGCACCGGGCCTGAACTGAAGGCAGGCATGTTTCTGACCATCGAGCCGATGATCAACCTTGGTCGCGCGCATGTGAAAATGCTGAACGACGGGTGGACCGCCGTCACCCGCGACAAGAGTCT
Organism: Alteraurantiacibacter sp.; assembly: GCA_049650885.1. Lineage (GTDB taxonomy): Bacteria > Pseudomonadota > Alphaproteobacteria > Sphingomonadales > Sphingomonadaceae > Alteraurantiacibacter. Next base: position 2,452 of record JBASBA010000330.1, read on the forward strand.
GAGCGCCCAGTTCGAACATTCCATCGGCATCACGGACGATGGCTGCGAAATCTTCACGAAGTCGCCAAAGGGTCTGGACAAACCGCCTTATTGACCCAGCGCATTGACGCGGCGGCCCTCAAGGCGCAGCAGTTGATCCAGGAGGCGCAATCCCATGCCCAGACTGATACCGCTGCTGCTGCTGCTGACAACTCTTGTAATTTCAGCTTGCCAGACTGCTCAACCGCAGACCGTCGCGATGAAGGCAGACCCGCAGGATCACGCACTGGCGCAGGCAGCCTGCGGCAGTTGCCATTCGGTGGAGGCATACGGCCTCTCGCCCAATGCCAACGCGCCCGAATGGCCCGCAATAGCCAACCGGCGTGGCCTGACCCGGGAAACGCTCACCGTCTGGCTGATCGACGCGCATAACTACCCCGCCGACATGGATTTTTATCTGGAGGATGACGAGGTGGGGCAACTTGTCGACTATATGCTGACCCTGCGGCGAGAAGACTATCACCCGCCTTATTGATTCTCGGCACTTAGACGTCCCCCGCGCATTGGGTTAAGGCTCTGCACGGAGACGCGGCTTTAATGTTCGAATTTGATTCCTATCATATATTAATGGCGGCCGCCGGTGCGGTGATTATCGCCTCATACTGGTTGCCGCGCTTCTTTTCGGGGCGAGAGCCTGCCGCCGCGCCTCTGCTGATCCTGACCGGCTTTCTGGCGTTTGCCTTCATTCCGGGAATGCCGGACGCAATTGATCCGGTGGAAAACCCGCGGTTATGGGAGATCACCGCAGAGCTTGCCGTGATTATCGGACTTTTCGGCACGGGGCTGCGGATAGACAAGCTGATGGGGCATGGCCTGTGGACGCCAACCTTGCGCCTGCTGCTGCTGGGGATGCCGATTACCATCGTTGCGCTGGCTCTTTTCGGCTGGATGGCCGCAGGCATGACAATGGCGGGGGCGCTGCTGCTTGGCTCCATCCTGTCGCCTACCGATCCCGTGCTGGCAGGGGACGTCCAGGTCGGCCCACCGCTGGAAGGTGGGGAGCATCCCGTACGCTATGCCCTCACAACCGAGGCCGGTTTGAACGATGGCCTTGCATTCCCCTTCGTGCATCTTGGCATCATGGTTGCCACCGCTGGCTTCCTGACCACAGACATGATGGCGGAATGGGCGTTGCGCGATCTGCTTTATCGCGTGGCAATGGGGGCACTGGCAGGGGCGGGCGCAGGCTGGCTGCTTGGAAAGATCATGTTCGACTGGCCGCGCAACAACGCACTTTCGCAGACGCAATCGGGCGTGATTGCATTTGCCGGTGTAATCCTCGCGTATGGCGCTACCGAGCTGCTGGAAGGCTATGGCTTTATCGCCGCCTTCGTGGCCGGGCTGGTGCTGCGACGTGAAGAATCGGAGGATCGCTTTCACGAAAAGCTCCACAGCTTTTCCGAGGCTCTGGAGCATACACTGACAGCGATCATCCTCGTCGCACTTGGTGCCGCGATCCCCGCCCTGTTGCCCCATCTCGACTGGTCCCATGCCTTCATCGGATTGGCTCTCATCTTCATCATCCGTCCTGTGATCGGCTGGATCACCCTGGCGAAGGCTGGGCTGAAGCGGCGTGAACGGGCGGCGGTAGCATTCTATGGCATCAGGGGCATCGGCTCGATCTATTACCTCGCCTATGCCGGCCATCACGTGGATCTGGTGGACGAGGGTGCCTTGTGGGCCACGGTTGCCTTTACCATCGTGATTTCTGCGACCGTGCACGGGCTCAGCGCGGGCGTTGCGGTAAGCCGCGCAACTGGAGAGGATGACGAGGAGGGCTAACTCTCGCGTGAAGCGCGGATTGCCGCGCCGCCTGCAAATGGAGCAATCGCCACCAGCACCAGGCTGATCGCGGCGGTCAGCGCGATCCCGCCCTCGCCGCCAGTGGAGAGCGAGCCGGCTCCGAATATCAGCAGCGGCACCGCCAGCGGGATGACCAGCAGGCCCGAAAGCGCGGCCCCGCCGCTCCGCAGCCCCACCGTAACGGCGGCGATGATTATGCCGATGGCAGCCAGTCCCGGCGTCCCCGCCAGCAGGCCCAGTTCCACCATGCGCAGGGTTGCTGAGTCAATTCCCAGCAGCGCACTGGCTGGCAGGGCGGCCAGCATCAGAAACGGGCCGAAGCTGAGCCAATGGGCCAGCAAGCGCACGGCAATAACCACCTCCTCCGCCACACCGCGAAGCGCCCACTGATCGAAAAAGCCCGCTTCCAGATCGGGTGCCAGCAGCCTGTCCAGCGGCAGGATCGCCGCCAGTAGCGCGGCCACCCATATCACCCCGCCGCCGGTTGCAATCAGCAGGTTGGGGTTTGGCCCCACGGCAAAGGGATATAGCATGGCAACCGCAAGGAAGAACAATAGCGGCAACAGCGTGTTGCCCTTGCGCGCGCCTGGCAGAAACTGTGCCAGATCGCGCAACAGCAGGGTGCGTATCGCGCTCATCGGGCTGCCTCCGGCGCGTAATACGGCAGGGGCAAAACTTCCATTCCGGGCACGGTGACAGGCTGGTGGCTGGCGACAACGGCGATACCGCCTCCTGCAACATGCTGGGCCACCAAACCCTCCACCATGCCCACGGCATCGCGGTCCAGCCCGTTCAATGGTTCGTCCAGCAGCCAGATTTGCGCTTGCTGCCCCAGCAACCGGGCGAGGGCGGCACGCTTGCGCTGGCCGGTGGAGAGATAACGCACCGGCACATCCAGCAGGCTCTCCAGCCCAAGCCGCGCCAGATTGCCGTCAGCCAATGCGCCATCCAGTCCGGCCCAGAATGCCAGCGCGCGCCCCAACGGCAAATGCTCGTCCAGCGCCAGGGTCTGGTCCAGCAGCGCCATGCTTGCACTGCGCTCCACATGGCCTGCATAAGGGCGCAGCAATCCGGCAAGGATGCGGATCAGACTGGATTTGCCCGTGCCGTTGGAGCCTGTGACATGGCAGGCCATACCGCCCGCCAGGTCCAGCGACAGGCCGCGAAAAAGCAGCCGCTCCCCGCGACGGCAGGCCAGATTATCGGCAGCAAGGCGGGGCGCTTTCATCGCCACATGCGTTAGGGCAGACAAGCCACTACACGCAAGCAAGGGAGATGCAGATGAGTGTCGAGAAACTGGAAGAAACCGAAGCCAAGGCCGCGCTGGCCAAGCTGGGCGGCTGGGAACTTGAGCGTGATGGCGATGCCATGCGCAAGGTTTTCAAGTTTTCCGATTTCAGCGAGGCATGGGGCTTCATGAGCCGTGTGGCCCTGATCGCGGAGAAATCGGACCATCATCCGGAATGGTTCAACGTCTACAACAAGGTGGATATCACTCTTACAACGCATGATGCAGGCGGGCTGTCGCAGCGCGATATCGACATGGCGAAGGCGATAGAGGCGCTTTAGGTCAGCACTGGGCAGTTGCGCCCCAACGCCCTCAATCCCGGCCGCCGGTTTCTTCGCTGCGTTCATGCGCATTGGCCAGCGTGCGCGCACGATTGCGCAACTGGCCGGGGAACCACTTGGCAACCCGCGCCAGTTTGCGCGCCGTTTTGCCCACAAGCGTGTGCACCTTGTTGCCGTGAACTGCATTCCACGCCTCTTGCGCCACAACCTCCACCGGCGTGAATTCAAGGCCGGCTTTCACCACTGCTTCGCGGATCGTGGTATTGCGGCTGCGATTGGGGGGTTGTTGCAGCAAGGGAGTATCGATGAAACTTGGCATCAGGGATCGGACCTTGATGCCATGCACGCTCCATTCGGCATCCAGGCTTTCCGTCAGTGATTTTACGCCAGCCTTGGTTGCGCCGTAAACGCTCTGGTTGGCCATGCCATAGATCGCCGCCGCACTGGCCGTGTTCAGCAGGCAGGCGTGGGGCGCTGCCGCCGCCAGATATTCAAACCCGGCTTTCGCCCCGTAGAAAACGGCGCGCAGATTTACATCCAGCAGCAGATCCAGCTCATCATGCGTCAGTTCCGTCAGCGGACCGCCAGAAGGGAGGCCGGCGTTGTTTGCGATCACGTTTATGCTGCCGCCGGAATTTTTCGCAAAATCGGACAGGGCCACATCCCAGCCTGTGCGGCTTGTGACGTCGAAAGTATAGGTATGGCACTGCCCTTCGGGAAGCAGTGCCCTTGTTTCTTCCAGCCCAAGAGAATTGCGGTCTGCGATGCCGACGCGCCAGCCTTCGGCCGCGAATTTCACGGCGATGGCGCGGCCTATGCCAGAGCCACCACCTGTTATGAAAATGCTCCTCTGCGCGACCAAGCGATTTCTCCCTACAAACCTTTTACATGGGTCTTACCGTTAGGAATCTTCGCGGTCGAGGCTTCCAGGACATCGCCGACCGGCTCAGCCCGACCGCCAATGCACTCGGCGAGAAAATTCTCGGCAATCGCATTGAATGCGATGTTGTTTTCGGGCCTGTGGAAGCCGTGCCCCTCGTCCGGGAAAAGGACGTAGGTCACGGGCACGCCGTCGCGCTCCATCGCTTCCACGATCTGGTCGCTTTCGGCCTGTTTCACGCGCGGATCATTCGCCCCTTGGCCGATCAGCAGCGGCCTGGTGATTTCGTTCGCCTTGTACAGCGGGCTGATCGATTTCAGGAAATCCAGCCCCTCCGGCGTGGTGGGATCGCCCATCCGCTCATGGAACTGCTTTACCATCGGCTCCCAATAGGGCGGGATGGTTTCCAGCAGGGTTTCCAGATTGGACGGGCCGACGATATCGACCCCACATGCAAAGGTATCGGGCGTGAATGCCAGACCCACCAGCGTGGCATAGCCGCCATAGCTGCCGCCCATGATGGCGATCTTGTCCTTCTCGGCGATACCTTCTGCAACCGCCCAGTCCACGGCATCCAGCAGATCATCATGCATCTTGCCCGCCCATTCCTTGTCGCCGGCGCTGATGAAATTCTTGCCAAAGCCTGTAGAGCCGCGGAAGTTGACCGACAATACGCCATAACCGCGATTGGCCAGCCACTGATGCGTGCGATTATAGCCATAGCCATCGCGCGCCCACGGGCCGCCGTGCACCAGCAGCACCATCGGCACGGGGCTTTCTGGAATACCGTCGCCGTCACCATCGCATTGCGGCGGCAGGGTGAGATAGCTGGGCAGAGTCAGCCCATCGCGCGCCGTGATTTCGCGCGGATGCATCGGTTGCAGCGGCGCGCCTTCCAGCTCCGGCTGTCCGGTGTAGAATTTCGTCAAAGTCATCGCTTCACGATCGAACAGGTAGCTGGCGATTGGTGCGGTCAGCGGATCATTCCAGACCAGCCAGCGATTGTCATCGTCGGTGCGCGACTGGACGCCGAAATCACCGTCCAGCTGTTCTCGCAGCCATGCGAAGGCTTCGCCTATTCCTGCATCTATCGCATGGTGTTCGGTGCGCAGATATGTCGCACTCCACGCCTGGATTTCGCCTGTCTGCATGTGACGCAAGGTGCCGCCGATGTCGGCCTTTTCGTGCTCTGCGATCAGGGTGCGCTCGCCCGTCTCGCTATCTTCGGCGAAGAGGGCGGCGGTGTCGCGGCCGCGGCTGTCAAGCCAGTACAGCGTCTTGCCGTCGGTGGTATAGCCAGCCATGCCGGTGGTGAGGGCATCGTCCAGTCCGGTGGTTTCGCGCGGCGTTTCTTCCACCTTGCCATCGGTTATCAGGTGCATGTCCGTGCCACCTGCGGCATTCTGGCGCACGGCCCAGCGCAGCGTCAGACTGTCGTCCGCCTCGAAGCCAGCCCACTCGTTGTTTTCGAACACCAGCTCCAGCCCACCCGTTTCCAGG
>JBASBA010000331.1:0-4071 GCA_049650885.1 Alteraurantiacibacter sp.
CTCAACCAAAGTCACATCCGCGCCGGTCTTGGCCGCTGCCCACGCCGCCGCGCAGCCCGCCGGGCCGCCGCCTACCACCACGACATCGGTCTGGTGATAGATATCGATCTGGCGCGCGTCCTCGGTCACGGTGCCGCCGCGCCGCGGGGGCGGCAGATTGCGCCCTGAGCTTTCGAACACGTCGGAACCCAGGAAGCGTTCCTCGCTATGCCCCTCGACCCGTTGCAGTTTTACCTTGTCGTCAGCCATCTTGTCTCTTCCGCAAATCGTTCAGTGTGTGCTCGCCATGGGCTTCATGGTCGGCCTGATGGTGTATTTCTAGGGACGTCCGCCCTTCCACACCGATACCTCGCCAGCATCGGCATCGATCCGCACCCAGTCGCCGGTTTTGATCTGCGCAACAGGATCGCTTTCGAAATCGGTCATGCTGGGCACGCGAAGCACAACCGCGCCAAGGGCAGCCTTGGTGGTGGTGATGGTGAACAACAGGCCAATCGGCGCCTTGCCAGTCAGCCTGCTGATGTGGAACACGGCGGACCAGCCGGATGAACCCTTTGCTCCGGGGAAAACCAGTATCTTGTTGGCAAAGCTTTGCCCGCGCAGTTCATGGCGGGTCTCGATGATCTCCCCCTTCATGGGGTTTACGCCGCCCCAGCCGGAGATCGTCTGATCGGTAACCAGCGCTTCGCCCTCCACCACGCCGGGCACCACCTTTCGGCCGCGAATGGCAATATCGGGGGGCCGTGAAATTGCACTTGCCATCAGTTCAGCCTCCCTTCCCAGCGCGACGTGCAGGCCGCATCGATGCAGTCCTGCGTGGTGCCGAACCAGCCTTCTATACCCATGATCGCGGGAAGGTAGTGGGTTTGCTTGGCACTGTCGAACGCGGCCACTTTCGTTCCCGGCGGCACCGCCTGGCTGATTGCAGAGCAGGTGTCCGTCATCAATCGGGCGCCGGCCTTGCGGATGATTTCGTCATATCCGCTGGCGGTGGCGGTGGTTTTCACCGCGCGGCTGGTGAAGATCCAGAGGCTGCTGTTTTCGTGAATTGTTCGTCCGTCCAGCATGTGCGCCACCTCCGCAAGCTGATCGATCGAATAATGCGGACAGCCCAGCATCACGTAATCGACATCGCGGCTTTCGCCGACACAGTTCAGCCGCTCGTACATCGCCGATCGCTGCTTTTGGCCATAGCTGAACTTCTCACCGCGCGGCGCGCCGCCAAAGGCAGCTTCCACGCTGGGCGCTTCGGGCGTGATGCCTGCCATGTGATACATTTCCACCCCGCCGGATGAGGCCGCGGCAGCGCCGAAATGCTTGTGTTTGATCAGCGCCGCGTTGGAGATATTTCCGTCGAGAACCGGAATCGTATCCTCAACGGCATCACCTGTGAAATAGCCGAGCATCCCCCATTCGAAGATCGAATCCACCGGCACTTCCACGCCGATCAGATGCTGACCCTTGCGGAAATCATCCTTGTGGAATCCCCAGTTCGGCACGCGCTTTGCCAGCATGGCGGCGCTGGTGGATTCGCGTCCCTCGCAATTGGTGCGCCCGCCGATCACGGAATTGCAGAACACCACAGCGCTCGATTCCATCCATGCGCAATGTTCGCCCATCACAGGGACATTGCCCGCCAGATAGGGCGTGCAGGTTTTCAGAACCTGGATGCCTTGCGAGGCCACATCCTTCTCGTCGGCGGCGAAATTGGCGTGCGCTTCTTCGGTCATGCCCTGTTCGGCCCACTGCTCCGGGTCCATTCCGCCTTGCAAATGGCAGGCAAAACCGGAGATGCGCGGAACGTCGACGACTTCATCGGAATCCAGATCGAAGCGGGAGAATACCGCGCGATAATCGCCGCCATCCTCCGCGTAATAGTCTTTCACCCATTTGGGAGAGGAGCCGGGGACGCCGGCGATATTGTCGGTATAGACGAAATCCTCCGCGCCCAGCGCTTCGCCATAGCGGATCAGCAGATCCATCGCCTTAGCAACGGCGGGGCCATTGTCCCCGTCACGCATGGCCTTTTCCTCATCGGTCAGACGAAGGGACATGTTCTCACCTCTTCCTATCGATCAGCACGGCGCCCGTGGCCATCGAACTGACGTTTTCCCGGTACATCCCCAGCCAGCCGGTTGCAGGAACGGGATAATCGGTGCCGACAGCTTCGCGCTTGCTCATTTCCTCTTCGGACACCACCAGATCCATGCGCCGTTCGGCCACGTCGATCTCTATCCGGTCTCCATCGCGCACCTTGCCGATCGGGCCACCAACGGCGCCTTCTGGCGCCACTTCGGCTACGGTCAGCCCTTTCAGGCACAGGCCGGAAAGCTGCCCGTCGGTGACGAATGCGGTATCCTTCGCCAGCCCTGCCGCATCTATTGCAAACAGGATGAAGGACGCGCCGCCACCCATGGCGGGTCCGCCTTTCAGCCCCTGCCCTCGCAGGACGAGAACTTCGCCTTTCTGCAACTTGCCCGCTTCGATGGCCTTCATCGCATCGGCTGTGCTTTCAAAAACGCGCGCGGTTCCGGTGAAACTCTCGGGCCGTGACCCGTCACGGATGCCCAGCTTCACCACCGCACTTTCCGGCGCGAGCGATCCCTTCAGGATGGCGATGGACGGGCCAGGCGATACAGGCTCGTCCAGCGGGCGGATGATCTGCGCATCGGCAACTTGCGCGTCGGCAATATCCTCGCCCATGGTCTTGCCACTGGCGACCGTCACCGATGTGTCCAGCACGCTCTCAAGCTGTTTCAGCATTGCGCGCGCGCCGCCCGCATCCTCGAACTGCTCGATCCGGACATCGCCGTTTGGACGCACCGCCGCAAGGGTTGGAACCTTGTGGCCCACCTCTTCCCAGATAGCGTAAAGATCGGTGTCCATTCCGCCCTCGGTAGCGGTGGCCTGCAGGTGCTTTATCGCGTTGATGGAGCCGGACACGGCCAGCACCATGGCAGCGGCATTGCGGAACGCGCCCTCCGTCATGATCTGGCGCGGCGTCAGATCTTCATGCACCATGTCGACGATGCGCCGCCCTGCCTGCCGCGCGTAATCGAACATCTTTTCGCTATTGGCGCGTACGGGTGCAGACCCGGCGATGCACATGCCCAGCGCTTCCACCACGCAATGCATGGTGTTGGCCGTGGCCATGCCCGCACATACGCCGGGACCGCGCACGGCCTGCTTCGTCATCGCTTCGACGGAATGCTTCAGCTTGCCGCCCAGCTGTTCTTTCACGCCGCCGCTGAACAGATCCTCGATATCGACATGGTCGCCGTCTATCTTGCCGGAGGCCTGGTATCCACCGATCACCAGCAGCGTGGGAATGTTCAGCCGCATCGCGGCCATCAGGTGGCCGGGCGGTGTCTTGTCACACGATGTCAGGCAGATCATGCCGTCCAGCATGGCCGCCTCCACCTGCGCCTCGATATCATTGGGGATGAGGTCGCGCCCGCCAAGGATATAGCTGCCCTGGCTCGCAGCCCCGGTGATGAAGTCGGACACTGCGGTGGTGCGCACCTCGAAAGGTACACCGCCTGCTTCGCGAATGGCGTCCTTCACCACCTTGGCCACGCCATCGAGATGGGCAAAGCACACGGCAAGTTCCGACGAGGAGTTTACAACCGCGATCTTGGGCTTGAGCAGGTCCTCCTCGCTCAACCCCAGCGCGTGCCAATGGGCACGGCGAACCGGGTTATTCACACTGATACTGCGTAGGGTCATTTTCGATTACCTGCTCGAATGGGGGGCGCGCGACTGGCGATAGTCGGGCCGAGAAGGAAAGGGGGAACCTGTCCCGGCCCCTTGGACGGCACACGGTTGCTAGAACTTCATCCGCACGCCGCCCTTTACGAACCGCCCGACCGGACTGAACAGCACGTTGTTGCCCGCACCGTTCGCGCCGGGGAAACGTGGAGGATCCCGGTCGAAAAGATTGTCGACACCTGCGTAAAGCTCGATCTCCTCCGCGAAACTGGTCGCCAGGCGATAGGTAGCCAGAACATCGACATAGGTGCGCGAGCCGATGGAGTTGTTGTCCACGCTGTTGGGATTTTCAATCGAGAATGC
>JBASBA010000332.1:0-2925 GCA_049650885.1 Alteraurantiacibacter sp.
CTTCCTCATGCTTGGCAACATTCGGGCAGCGATCATTGCCGCACTGGTCATTCCGATATCCATGCTGATGGCCGCCGTGGGAATGAACGGGCTAGGTGTCTCAGGCAATTTGATGAGCCTCGGGGCACTGGACTTCGGCCTCATCGTCGATGGCGCTGTTATCATCGTCGAGAACAGCGTGGCTCGGCTTGCCGCCAGGCAGCACCGCGAAGGTAGATTGCTCAGCCTCGGCGAACGGCTGACGGAGACACGGCTGGCTGCGCAGGAGATGATCAAGCCGACCGTCTACGGTCAGGCGATCATCCTGCTGGTCTATGCGCCGCTTCTCACCTTCACGGGTGTCGAGGGCAAGACGTTCTCGCCCATGGCCATCACGGTCATGCTGGCGCTTGCCTCCGCCTTCGTGCTGTCCCTGACCTTCGTGCCGGCGATGATCGCGGTGCTCCTCAATCGGAAGCTGATCGAGAAGGAGGTCAAGCCTGTCCGGATCGCGAAGGAACGCTATGGCCCGGCATTGCGCCGCGCCATCGCACGTCCCTGGCCGGTGATAGGAGCGGGCGCCGGGCTCTTCGCCGTGGCGGCTTTCGTGTTCACCTTCCTCGGCAGCGAGTTCACGCCGCAATTGGATGAACAGGACATCGCGGTGCAGTCGCTTCGGATACCGTCGACCTCGCTCGAGCGCTCGCTCGCCATGCAGAGACAGGTGGAGGACAGGCTTGAGACCTTCCCGCAGGTGGAGCTGGTTTTCTCGCGCACCGGCACGGCCGAGGTCGCGAGTGATCCGATGCCGCCGAACGCGTCCGACGCCTACGTGATCTTGAAGCCGCGCGAGGAATGGCCCGATCCTGATTTGTCGAAGGATGAACTCGTCGCACAGATGGAGGAATCGCTGAGCGATCTGGTGGGCAACCTCTACGAGTTCAGCCAACCCATCGAACTTCGCTTCAACGAGCTGATCGCGGGTGTTCGCGGCGACGTGGCGGTCAAGCTCTACGGAGACGACCTTACCGCGCTGACCCGTTCAGCCGGAGAAGTGGCCGAGGTGCTGCGCGGTGTCGAGGGTGCTGCTGACGTCAAGGTCCAGCAGGTCACTGGCTTTCCTACGCTCGACATCGCCTTCGATCGTCCGACGATCGCCCGCTTCGGTCTGACCGTGGAAGAGGTCGCGCAATCCGTGGCCATCGCGCTCGGCGGCCGCCCGGCGGGGCTCGTTTTCGAGGGTGACCGCCGCTTCGATGTCGTCGTGCGGCTCGAAGATGCGACCCGGGACGATTTCGATCAGCTCGGCGCTCTTCCCATAGTCCTCGAAAGCGGGGTCACGGTTCCGCTTCGCACGCTGGCGGATTTCCAGGTGGTTGATGGTCTCGCCGAGGTTCGGCGTGAGCAGGGTCGACGGCTGGTGATCGTGTCGGCGAACGTGCGCGAACGCGATCTCGGATCGTTCGTCGAGGAGGCCCGCGCCGGCGTCTCCGAAAGCGTCGAATTGCCGGCCGCATCCTTCATCGAATGGGGCGGACAATACCAGAACCTTCAGGCCGCGCAGGCGAGGCTCGCCCTCGTCGTTCCGGTCTGCTTCGCGCTGGTGCTGCTGCTCCTGTTCATGGCGCTCGGCGGGTGGGTTCCGGCACTCGCGGTCTTCAGCGCGATTCCGATGGCGCTGGCAGGCGGGGTCTTCGCGCTTGCCTTACGGGGGATGCCGTTCTCGGTGTCCGCCGCAGTGGGCTTCATCGCCTTATCGGGCGTCGCGGTATTGAACGGCCTCGTGATGATGACCGCGATACGCCAGCGCCTCGATAAGGGAATGTCGCTCGATGAGGCGATTTCCGATGGCGCACTGGCGAGGCTGCGGCCTGTGCTGATGACAGCCTTGGTGGCCTCGCTCGGCTTCGTGCCGATGGCCCTTGCCACCGGCACAGGCGCGGAAGTCCAGCGTCCGCTGGCGACTGTCGTGATCGGCGGATTGATTACCGCGACCGCGCTCACGCTGTTCGTGCTGCCGGCTATCGCGCGGCTGGTGCTCAATCGATCGGATGATGAGCGTAGCTGGCGCGAGAAGTGGTGGGATCGCCTGCGTCGAAACGTGACCAGCGACGAGCAGCGAGAGCTGACGGACATCGCATGATGATGCCACACTGCTTCGCCATAGAGGACGCAGCAGAACCGTCCGCTTCCGCAAGATACGTCACGCAAGCTGTCGGTCTGCCTTCGGCCCAGAAGCTGTCGTTCTAATCGCGGGCATCGATTGACCGATTTCTACCCCAATGTCCGACTTCGAGGATCGCCCTGAACGACCCAGAAGCGGACATATTTCGGTGTTGTCCCGCCAGAGAGCTTCTTGGACTTCGAAATACTCGTGCCGGCATCAAACGACTAGATTTCGCTCATCGTGATGAGTGACCCCGCTTGCTTTACGATACGATAAGTCAATAGTTTGGCGACACAGGCCGGGGAGAATCAGATTGAATATCGAAGCCAGTCCGCAGGTGCGTAAGCTTTTTGACGAAACGCGACGTCGCCTCGTGGAAACTGGAACGCGAAACAGGCTGGTGCACGTCAACAGAGCCAACACCCGCGGCGCGGTCATCAACATCATCAACGAACGCTCAGATGACGTTTACGCGATCCTTGCGAGCGGCAAGACAATGCGCTTTCGCGCCCTGGGCAAGGACAAGCACGAGCAAGGTGAGATCCTGCTCGCAGAGGATACTGCTAACGCGGAGACCTTCGACGATAACCGCTATACCGACAACTTGCTGGAAAGCCCGCTAGGGCCGGACGCACTTGCCAAAAAGCTCCTGAAGATCGCGCGGGATGCGCGCACCGCCGAGGAGGAGCAAGGGGTGAACATCCTCTACCTGGCACTCGGCTTCGTCACCTGGTTTGAGGATGAGAAGTCCGACGTTCGCCGAGAAGCGCCCCTTGTCC
>JBASBA010000333.1:0-7454 GCA_049650885.1 Alteraurantiacibacter sp.
GGCATGAGTAGATATTTGCATAAGGCGACTGAACGAGGATTAGCGATATGCATGTGGCGGTACTGGGAGCGAGCGGCAAGCGGCTCTGAAATTGTGAAGGAACTGGTTTCGCGAGGTCGCACCGTCACCGCGATCGCCCGCAACCCTGAACGGATCCCGCAAGCCGATGGCGTTATCGCCAAAGCTGGCGATGCCAGCAAACCTGCCGAGCTGGCGGCGCATCTGGCCGACGTAGACGCCGTTATCAGTGCAATTCATTTCGATGTATCGTGCGAAACGCTGCTGAGTGCGGTGCGCCAGGCCGGGGTGGGTCGGATGCTGATCATGGGTGGTGCGGCCAGCCTGTTGGGCAAGGACGGTGTGAAACTTTATGATTCGCCGCAGTTTCCGGAAGAGATCAAACCGATGGTGAAGCCTGCGATCGATTTCCTTGAGGAACTTCGCGGTGAAACGGAGATCGACTGGACGTTCTTCTCTCCCGCGATGATGATTTTCGAGGGCGAACGCAAAGGGTCCGGTAGCTACCGCCTTGGTGGCGACGAGTTGGTGACCGACGCCGATGGCAAATCCAGGATCAGTTATGCTGATTACGCTATCGCCATGGTGGACGAGCTGGAAAGTCACGAGCACAGCCGGGCGCGGTTTACCGCAGCTTGTTAGGAGACAATCGGAACCTTTGGACTTGCGATTACCTTCTTCTGGTATGGTCCACCCGTTTCCGGCGTGGCTCACCCACCAGGAGAATCATAATGAGTATCGCCAAGGTTACTGAAGTCATCTCGTCATCCACCGTCGGTATCGAGGATGCCGTGAAGCAAGGCGTAGCCCGAGCTTCAAAGACCGTGAAGGGCATTACAGGTGTCTGGGTAAGCGACATCAAGTGCACGGTAAATGACAATGCGGTGACCGAATGGCGTTGCACGCTCAAGATCACCTTCGTGCTGAACGACTAAATCCCTGATTAAAATGCGTCCTTCGCCGCCCTTAGCGCGGCGAAGGTTTCGTTGGGCGCATCGCCGCCCCAGCGTTTCTGCATTGCTGCATCGTCAGCGCGCAGGAACGGGTTGGTTTCCAATTCGCGAGCGAGGGGGAAGGGCACTGTCGCTTGTCCCGCCGCACGCTTCCGATCTATTTCCTGTGCGTAAGCCCGCAATGCGTCATTGTCGGGATCGGCGTGCAGCGCGAACGCTGCGTTGGCCTTTGTATACTCATGCGCACAATACAGTGTGGTGTCTGCTGGCAGACGCTTGATCCGCGCAAGACTGTCCCAAAATTGTGGGGGCGTGCCTTCGAACATCCGGCCGCAACCAAGGGCGAAGATGCTATCTCCTACAAACGCCATGCTGCTGCCGGGCAGGTGGAACGCGATGTGGCCCATTGTGTGGCCGCTCACGTCAATCACCCACGCGCTATGCTCTCCCAGTTTCACGTAATCACCATCGCGCACTGTCCAGTCGACTGCGGCGATTTTCTCGGCCTCCACCACGGGGGCCGTGATCTTGCAGCTTGTGGCCTTCTTGATAGCATCGTTCCCGCCCGCGTGATCGGGATGCCAATGGGTGTTCCAGATCTGCGTGATCGTCCAACCCTTCGCGTCGGCCTGCTTCAGATATTCTTCTGCATCGGGCGTGTCGATGCAAACAGTCTCGCCGCTGTCGGGATCGTGCAGCAGGAAACCGTAATTGTCGGACAGGCAGGGGAACTGGTGAACTTCTAAAGTCATAGCACCCATTCTACACGAGCCGCAGATGTAGGAAAGGCCCGCCCGGATTGCTCCGGACGGGCCTTTCTCATTCCCTCAAAAGGGTTGAACGAGCTTAGTCGTTCTTCTTCAGCGCTTCGCCCAGGATGTCGCCCAGTGATGCGCCGGAGTCGGCGGAACCGAACTGTGCCACAGCTTCCTTCTCTTCGGCGATCTGGTACGCCTTGATGGAGAAGTTGGGCTTCTTCGAACGATCGAAGCCGGTGACCATCGCATCCATCTTCTGGCCGGTCTGGAAGCGATCGGGACGCTGTTCGTCACGGTCGCGGCCAAGGTCCGAACGCTTGATGAAGCCGGTTGCGCCATCTTCGCCAACCTGCACTTCAAGGCCGCCATCGCGGACTTCGAGCACGGTAACGGTGACGACTTCACCACGACGCAGCGAACCGGCGCCAGCAGCACCCTCAGCGGAAGGAGCACCCTTTTCAAGCTGTTTCATGCCGAGCGAGATACGCTCCTTGTCGACATCCACATCGAGAACGACGGCTTCGACTTCTTCACCCTTGCGGTGTAGTGCCAGCGCGTCTTCACCCGAGATACCCCAAGCGATGTCGGACATGTGAACCATGCCATCCACGTCGCCCGGCAGGCCGATGAACAGGCCGAATTCGGTGGCGTTCTTGACTTCGCCCTGGACGGTGGAACCGACCGGGAATTTCTCTGCGAAATCGTCCCACGGGTTCGACTGGGCCTGCTTGAGGCCAAGCGAGATGCGACGCTTTTCGGAATCGACTTCCAGAACCATCACTTCCACTTCCTGAGAGGTGGATACGATCTTGCCGGGGTGGACGTTTTTCTTGGTCCAGCTCATTTCGGAAACGTGTACCAGGCCTTCGATGCCGGCTTCCAGTTCCACGAAAGCACCATATTCGGTGATATTGGTAACCTGGCCGTTGACCTTAGCACCAACGGGATACTTGGCGCCAACGCCTTCCCATGGGTCGCTTTCCAGCTGCTTCATGCCCAGCGAGATACGCTGCGTTTCGGCATTGATGCGGATGATCTGCACGGTCACGGTCTGGCCGATCTCGATCACTTCGCTGGGGTGGTTGACGCGTTTGTAGCTCATGTCGGTGACATGCAGCAGGCCGTCGATGCCGCCCAAATCCACGAAGGCACCGTAATCGGTGATGTTCTTCACCACGCCATCGGTGACCTGGCCCTCGGCCAGCTTGTCGATCAGTTCGCTGCGCTGTTCCGCGCGGGTCTCTTCCAGAACGGCACGACGCGAAACCACGATGTTGCCGCGGCGCCGATCCATCTTCAGGATCTGGAAGGGCTGCGGCACATCCATCAGCGGCGTTACGTCACGCACAGGGCGGATATCGACCTGGCTGCCGGGCAGGAAGGCCACTGCGCCATCCAGATCGACGGTGAAGCCACCCTTCACACGGCCAAAGATGCGGCCTTCGACGCGCTTGCCTTCGCCAAATTCGTTTTCCAGCTTGTCCCAGGCGGCTTCGCGGCGGGCGCGATCGCGGCTGAGCATGGCTTCGCCGTCGGCGTTTTCGACGCGATCGACGAAGACTTCCACTTCGCTGCCGACGCTGAGACCATGCTCGCCATCGACGCGGGAGAATTCCTTGAGGTTGACGCGGCCTTCGCTCTTGAGGCCCACATCGACGACCGCCATGCCATTTTCGATGGCAGTAACGGTTCCCTTGACGACGCGACCTTCGAAGCCGCCCTCGGCACCGCCGAGTTGTTCGTCAAGCATTGCCGCGAAATCGTCGCGGCTCGGATTGGCAGAAGTAGCCATGTATTGGTGTTCCTAATCAATCATTTTTACCGGCCACCCAGTTCATCTGGGGGTCTTGTCTCCACCACTCGCGGGATTGCGAGGAGCGGGCCAAAGGGCCGAACTGCCCGTGCGACCTCATGTCGGCAAAGGCGTTCTTCGGGCGGCGCGGCTGCGAATACGCAAAACATCATGGCATGAGCGACGTTGCGCCCCGGTGGAAAGCCGACCATGCTGGTTTGGCATTCGAAGACATGTCATCCGTCCATCGAACGGAGGCGCGCCTAGGCGAAAACGCTGACGAACGCAAGGTGAAACCGACTCTCGCGTCGAGCATCGGGGCACTAATGTGGAACACATGGAACACAGTCCTGATCCTGAAAAAACCTTTCTGTGCAGGTAGCGACCTGAAGCGCACGAGGTGTGAGGGGAACAGGCTGGCATCGCGGCGACTTTCTGCGGCGCGAATTTGCGTGTAGGGAAGCTGTATGAGCATCGCCGTGCAATTGTCGAAATACCGTGAATACCACCACGATCATCGCAACGTGCTGACCCATGCTGTTGGCATCCCCATGATCGCGCTGGGCATAACCACGCTGCTGGCACGGCCCGTGCTGGAAATCGGAAGCCTGGCCGTGACGCCGGCGATACTGGCGGGTGCACTGGCGGCAGTCTGGTATCTGCGCCTCGACCTTCGCACCGGTTTGTTGATGACGGCGCTGCTCGCGCTGTTCGTGGCGCTGGGGCACCTGATCGCACAGCTATCATCCCTGGCATGGCTGGGCGGGGGAATTGGCCTGTTCGCGATTGGCTGGCTGTTCCAGCTGATCGGTCACAAATTCGAGGGCCGCAAGCCCGCCTTCGTTGATGATCTGCGCAGCTTCCTCGTCGGGCCACTGTTCGTGGTGGTGGAGGGCCTGTTCGCGATGGGCATGATGCAGGATCTGCGCCGCGAGGTAGAACGCTAAAGCTGCGCAAGCTGCCGATCGTGCCAGCGTGATAGCAGCAAGAGCGCGAGGCATGCACCAAGCAGGCACATCAGCATATCCCACTGCGTGTCCCACACATCGCCCTGTGTGCCCAGAAACTCTTCCGCGCCTTGCCCCAGCGCCATTGCTGCGCCGAATTCGATCAGTTCGTAACTCGCGCTGACGGCAAGGCAGCAGGCCAGGACCAGCACCGTCAGCAGCCAGCCGGGGCAAAGCGGAGAGACGCGCAGCAGCATCTCGCGAAAGACGATGGCAGGCACGAAGCCCTGTATAAGATGTCCAAACCGATCATAGGGATTGCGCGCCAGCCCCAGCCATTCCTGCACGTCGAAACCGATGGGTACGCGGGCGTATGTGTATGCGCCGCCCAGCATCAGAACGATGCCGTGAAAGCCGATCAGCGTCAGCGCCAGTCGCGTGAGCGGGAAAGCGCGGCGGGTGAGCCAAAGGACAGGCAGGGCGATCAGCACGGGTGCAACTTCCATTACCCATGTCGTGCGATCGAAGGGTGCCCGGCCGGACCATGCCAGCATCGCGGCCCAGATTGCCGAGAGCAAAATCAGGACGCGCTTATCGCTCATCCCTTGCCGGAAGCTTGCAGAACGGCATCAATGGCTGCGGCGATGCTGGCGTCCTTGTCCAGCGAGGTGGTGTCCAGCACGAAGGCGTCTTGCGCCACCGTCAGCGGAGCGGTTTCGCGATTCTGATCGCGCTCGTCACGGCGACGAAGGTCGTCCTCTATCTCCAGCAGCGTGTGGCTCTCGCCGCGGTCGCGCATCTCCTGCCATCGGCGCTTTGCCCGCGCCTCCACACTGGCGGTGACGAACAGCTTGGCGTCAGCGTTCGGCGCGATAACCGTGCCGATGTCGCGCCCGTCCAGCACCGCGCCGCCGGGTTGCCCGGCAAAAGCCTGCTGCCGCTGGAGCAGCGCCTTGCGGACGGCGCGATGCACGGAAACACGGCTGGCCAGGCCACCTGTCGCCTCGCTGCGAAGATCGGGGTGGCCGAGCAATTCATTGGGGAAATTTGTGGCTGACAGGGCTTCAGATGGATCGTTGGGATCACCATCATACAGCGCCACCTGATAGCCCACCGCGCGATACAACAGGCCGGTATCGAGGTGCGGCAGACCGAAATGCTGCGCCAGTGCCTTGGCAATGGTGCCCTTGCCCGATGCGGTGGGGCCGTCGACTGCGATTATCATGCTTTGCGCGCTCCTTCTTCGGTCCGCTTGCGCCCGCGATAGGCCTTGGTCAAACCCCAGATCGCGATGGCCGCCCAAAAGCCTTCAAGCACCAGGCTGGGCCAGTTCGTGTGCACCACCAGGGACACGGTCAGCAAAGCCGCGCCGGCAAGATTGGTGCCGTGCACCAGCCAGAGATTGGGTTTGTCTACCGCCGTCAGATAGAAATAGGCAGCGATGATACAAAAGGTGCCAAGAAACCCGATGACCGAATAGATGTCGAAAGACGCGGTCATTGCGCCGCCTTTTCCAGCAGAGCCTGAAATGTAGGGAAACTCGTGGCGATTGGCGCGGTATCGTCGATTGTTACTCCGTGCCTGCTGGCCAGGCCCGCGACGGCCATGGCCATTGCAATGCGGTGATCGAGATGGGTGGAAATCTCAGCATCGCGCGGTGTGCCCGGCAGGGGATCGCCGCCTGTGCCCTGTATCACCAACCCGTCCTCACGTTCTTCCACCCTTGCGCCAGCCAGCTTTAGCGCGGCGGCCATTGCGGCAAGACGGTCCGATTCCTTTACACGCAACTCTTCCAGGCCTGTCGTGGTGGTGGTGCCTTGCGCCAGTGCGGCGGCGACGAACAGTACGGGGAACTCATCCACCATCGCAGGCACCACAGCTGGATCGACTTCCACGCCTTTCAATGCAGAGTGTTTCACCCGCAGATCGGCCACCGGCTCCCCGCCGACTTCGCGCCGGTCCAGCTCCTCGATATATCCTCCCATGTCTCGCAGGACATCGAACAGCGCAGCACGCGTGGGGTTGAGGCCGACGTTCTCGATAACAAGATCGCTGCCTTCCAGCAGCAGCGCCGCAACAGCGAAGAATGCAGCGGAGGAAGGATCACCCGGCACCACGATATCCTGCGGTTGCAAATCTGCCTCGCCGTGAAGGGTAATCACGCGCTCACCCTTGTCTTCGCCCACCTCCAGCTTTGCACCAAAGCCGCGCAACATCCGTTCGGAGTGATCGCGGGTGGGAACAGGCTCTATAACGGTGGTGGTGCCTGCGGTGTTGAGACCTGCCAGCAATACGGCGCTTTTCACCTGCGCGCTGGCGACAGGCAGGCGATAGGTAATCGGAACTGCGGGCGAGATTCCGTGCAGCATGAGTGGCAGAGTGCCGCCTGCCGATGCCTGGAAACTGGCTCCCATCTGCGAAAGCGGATCGATTACGCGGCCCATCGGGCGTTTCGAAAGGCTGGCATCGCCGGTAAACATGGCGGTGATCGGATGGCTGGCGACAAGGCCCATCAGCAGCCGCGTGCTGGTGCCGCTGTTGCCCATCTCCAGCGCCGTGTCGGGTTGCAACAGGCAGCCAACACCCACGCCGTTGATCCGCCAGGTGCCGTCTTCGCCGCGCTCAACGCTTGCGCCCATCGCCCGCATGGCGGCCGCGGTGGCCAGCACATCCTCGCCTTCCAACAGGCCGCTTACACGTGTTTCGCCCACGGCCAGTGCGCCCAGCATGATAGAGCGGTGGCTGATGGATTTATCGCCCGGAACGCGAATGCGGCCCTTCAGCGCGCCCATGTTCGAAAAGCGTTTGGGGGAGGGCGGGTTGGAATGGCTCAAGGCTCTGCCTATCTGGTCTTGGTGAAGCAGGCGCTTTGACAGCGGCATGGCCCTATGGCAAGGCGCGCCCGCTCGCGATTTGCGCGCCCTGCATGTTTGGTACGGGCCGTGAAAAGCACGGAAATTTTCCCGGAACCCTCCGGACGAGATTA
>JBASBA010000334.1:0-1904 GCA_049650885.1 Alteraurantiacibacter sp.
GTTCTCGGCAACCCCTATCATCCCGATTTACTTGGAGAGGCAGCCTGCGAAACAGAAAACCTGCTGCCAACGGTCGCGCGCAGCAACGCTTGGCAAGCGGTGATGGCGACGCATCCTTCGTCAAGCCTTGGCATGCGTTACCGGCGCCAGGGCCGACATGATGGCCAGAGTTAGCCAATCGAGCTTTGCGACGCGCGAGTTGCAATTCAAGCTGGCAGCTTGTGGGCCGGCTGCAGACTGTCGGCTTTTCGCTTGTGAAACCGAGGAGCAGACCCATGGGAGCAAATCGACTCCTCCTAATTCAGAGAAGCGTATGCAAGCGCTTCCGCGATGCCACTTGTCGCATTTGGTGAGGATTCTTGTTACGCAGTTCAATGACTAACACATTCGAAAATGGGGACGCATCTACTACGAAAAATGAGCGTCCACCGCACGCCCAGCAACCTCTTGAAACACGAGAAGTCTTTCTCGACACGCAAGTTTACCGCAGGCTGAATTACGACTTGGGCAATAACACGCTGCTTGCACTTTTCGACCACATCGATGCAGATCGCCTGCGATTGCATATTACCGACATCACGCTGGCCGAGATGAATGATCATATCGCGGCGGACGCCGAGGTTGCGGTCAAAAAGGTTTCCGATGCTCGAAAGGTGGCGGCGCAATGGCGCAGGCGGGCACCCGAAGCCTTTGGCAAGTCGGAAGGCAAAGCCAAGAAACTCAATGCCAAAAAGGCCGGGAAGCAAGCCTTTGATAATTTTCGGGCTGGGTTGCGCGGACGCGGCTGCACCGAGCATGCAGCCGGCGATCAGTCCGCCATGCTGGTTTTACGCGCATATTTTGCGCGGGAGGCACCGTTCGATTCCCCCAAATCGAAAGAGTTTCCGGACGCATTTGTCATAGAGAAGCTGTCTTCTTGGTGCGCAGAGAATGACACCGTAATGTATGTAGTCACAGCAGATAAGGCCATGCTGCGCGCAGCTGAAGCGAAAGAGCCGCTGCGCGAACTGGACAACCTTCCAACGCTACTGGAAATTGCCACTATCAATCACTCACCGCAGGTCGAAAGCGTCGTCGATGCAGTTGTGGAAGACGATAAATTTGTTGCTGCGCTGGAGACAGAATTGGGAGAGCGGATTTCAGAACTTGGTACCGTCTATATGGGGGACTTGGCCGATGGCGAGGCCGAAGAAGTGGCGGTCTCCAGCGCGCCGACGATAACCGATTGGACCGTCATATCCGCAAGCGAAGCCGGTTACGGAATTATCGTGGAATTCGATGTTGATGTCATCGCGCGGGTCTATTTCGAAGATCGTTCCATGGCGAGTTATGATAAGGAAGATGACGTCTATTTCGGTGCCGAAACTACGCATACCGAAATTGAAGATCGCGTGACCATTAAGATGTTCGTGCGAACCGATCCCGATGGCGTGATTTCGCAGTCGGAAATGCTGACGCGCGACATCGACATTTATGGTCCAAGCGATTTCTATTCGTGACCGCATGAACTGACGGAGGCACCAGGATTCCGCTTCAATAGCGAGTTGGATTGCTCGAATTTCATATGAAACGATACAGGGCCTCAGTAGCGGAGCATCCCCACTGGGGGCATAGCATGGCACTATTTTTCCAACGTGAAAGATCTTGGTGGAAAAACTGATGCGCCTTCTTGAATGATAATTTTGCATGAATTTTTAATAAAATTCATTGCACAGCAAGATATTTACGCTTATCTAACGAGCACAGCCCATGACAGCTTTGAGCAATCTTAAATGCCGCCTGCGTCCAGGTCAGGTCTATCGCCGCAAGGATCTTGCCAAATGGTCCAATGCGGTCGACCGGCATGTGCGCCAGCTCATGGACGAAGGCCGTCTCGAAAAGGTTGCGCCAGGGCTCTATATGAC
>JBASBA010000335.1:0-9854 GCA_049650885.1 Alteraurantiacibacter sp.
GCGCCAGTCAGATCACCTGGCAAAATCTCGCGATCATAGGTGCGTTGGCAGTCAAGCGAATTGATATGGATGATCGCGCGGTCTTGCGCGTCGAACATCCATTGCGCGGTTTTCGGCGTCAATGGCGGCGGCGCATCGCGGCGATCCAGCCCCAGCAAATCTTCGTAAAAGCTGGCCGTGGCGTCCAGATCGCCGGTGATGATGTTGATATGATCCAGCGCTTCCACCTGCATGATGCACCTCTTGCCTTCTAGCTGCGGTTTCGCCTTGCACCTGTAGCCGAATATTGTATGCACTGCATACTAATTTCGCATACGTGATTCATTCACAACCATGGAGAGGAGCCTAGAATGGCCGATAATCTAGATCAAGTTCTGGCAAAAGCTAACGGCGATATCGTCACCCAGCTGCGCAATAACCAGATCGGTGCCTATGTGTATCCGGTCGTCGCGCCCGAATTTTCAAACTGGCGTGATGAGCAGTGGGCATGGCAGCACGGCGCGGTTCTTTTCGACCAGTCGCACCACATGTTCGATCTTTACATCAACGGTCCTGACGCGCATAAGCTGCTGTCCGATACCATGATCAACAGCTCCAAGGGCTGGCAGGTCGACAAGGCTAAGCAATACGTCCCCACCACCCCCTACGGCCACGTCATCGGCGACGGCATCGTCTTCTGGCTTGCCGAAGAAGAATTCGTCTATGTGGGCCGCGCGCCTGCTGCCAACTGGCTGATGTATCAAGCCGAAAAGGGCGGCTACAACGTCGACATCACCAACGATCCGCGTTCGCCTTCGCGCCCCATGGGCAAGACGGTGAAGCGTATTTCGTGGCGCTTCCAGATCCAGGGCCCGCGCGCATGGGACGTGATCGAGAAGCTCAACGGCGAGAAGCTCGACAAGCTGAAATTCTTCAACATGTCGGACATGAAGATCGGCAACAAGCGCGTTCGCACGCTGCGTCACGGCATGGCCGGTTCCCCCGGTCTGGAACTCTGGGGCCCTTACGAGGACCAGGAATACATCCGTGACGAGATCCTGAAGGCGGGCGAAGAATTCGGCCTGATCCCTGTCGGCAGCCGCGCCTATCCGTCGAACACGCTGGAATCCGGCTGGATCCCCAGCCCGCTGCCCGCGATCTACACCGGCGACAAGCTGGAAGATTATCGCAAGTGGCTGGGTGCCGACAGCTATGAAGCTACCGGCTCCATCGGCGGCTCCTTCATCGGTGACACCATCGAAGACTACTACCTCAACCCCTACGAACTGGGTTACGGCCCGTTCGTGAAGTTCGACCACGATTTCATCGGTGCCGACGCGCTGAAGGAAATCGCCGAGAACAGCAAGGACGAGCAGCGCAAAAAGGTTACGCTGGAATGGAATGCAGATGACATGAAGAAGATCGTCAGCTCCATGTTCGAACCTGAGGGTGAGCAGTACAAGTTCTTCGATCTGCCACTCGCGAACTATGCCAACTCCAACTACGACAAGGTCGTGGATGCGGATGGCAACACGGTCGGCCTGTCGATGTTCACCGGCTACAGCTGGAACGAGAAGAAGGCGCTTTCGCTCGCCACCGTCGATCCCGAAGTGCCACTGGGCACCGAGCTGGAAGTCGTATGGGGCGAAGAAGCCGGCGGCACCGAGAAGACCACCGTGGAGCCGCACAAGCAGCTGAATGTGAAGGCAATCGTCTCGCCAGTGCCCTACGGCAAGATGGCAGCCGACACCTACGCCACCGGCTGGCGTACATCGCGCAAGTAAGAACAGCTTGAACCAAAGCTGGAACGATGGCCCGCGCACCCTCAAGGTGTGCGGGCCTTTTCGTATTCAGGGAGTGATGACCGATGGCCAACTTCGTTCTTGTTCACGGTGCCTGGGGTGGCAATCACACCTGGGTGAGGTGCCCGCGATGCTGGAGGCAAAGGGGCACCGCGCCCTCAACTGCACCCTGCCCGGACTTGGATCACGCCAGGACGAACTGCATCCCGGCATCACCCTGTCCGATCACGTGGATGACGTGTGCCGTCAGATCGAAAATGCTGGCACCGACCGCTTCATCCTTGCCGGCCATTCCTATGGCGGCATGGTGATTTCCGCCGTCGCCAGCCGGTTGGGGAAACGGATCGATGGCATTGCCTATGTCGACGCATTCCTGCCCGATAGCGACCAGTCGCTATGGGATCTGACTGGCGATTACGAACACAACTGGTATATCGACAGCCAGCGAAACAGCCCCGGCTATGTGCCGCCCATCGGCTCGATTGATTTCAAGCATGTGCCCGGCGTGGTTGGATTCCATTCCTTGCTGACACTGCTGGAAGCGATCCCGTTCAGTGGTGACGAGCAGGCGATCCCGAAGAAAAGCTATATCTATGCCACCGGCCATGAGCCGACGCCTTTTGGCCGCTACGCCGCCAAGGCAAAGGCTGCGGGCTGGGACTATCACGAGACCGAGACCGATCACTTCGTGATGCAGAATGATCCTGCACTAACGGTGCGGGTGCTGCTGGGATTGCTGGACTAGACACACGGGAACAAGACAGACGATCGCGTCCTTGGCCAGGCAGCCTGTTCGGTACTTAGAGGCGGTTGCGCCTCGTCAGCGCGGCTTCGCTTTCGCTCATCAACTGCGCAATGATATCGGCAACGGGTTCCTCCGCCTTCACCATGCCCACGCTTTGCCCGGCCATCAGCGATCCGTTTTCCACGTCGCCATCGATAACGGCGCGGCGCAGGGCGCCTGCCCAGTAATGCTCGATCTGCAACTGCGCTTCGCTCATGGCGATTTCTTCGCGGTCCAGCACGGCGGCAACTTCGCGCTGCTTGCCGGTAAATTCTTCTGTGCCCTTGTTCTTCAGGGCGCGCACCGGGATCACCGGCAGGCGCGCATCCACCTGCACGCTGGCCACGGCATCGCGGGCACTGGCACGGAAGAAGGCCTTCTTGAAGTCCGCATGGGCAATACTCTCTGTAGCACAAGCGAAACGAGTGCCCAGCTGCACGCCAGCCGCGCCCATTTCCAGATAGCCTGCAATCATGTCACCCCTGCCGATGCCGCCTGCCACGAAGACGATGTTTTCGGCGGCGAGTTCGGGCAGGATTTCCTGCGCCAGGACGCTGGTGGACACGGGACCGATATGGCCGCCTGCTTCCATCCCTTCGATCACCAGCGCATCTGCGCCGGAACGCAGCAGCTTCTTGCCCAGTGCCAGCATGGGGGCAAAGCATATCAGCTTTGCTCCCTTCTGCTTGATGGCGTCCACACTACCCTTGGGCGGCAGTCCGCCTGCCAGCACAACATGCGTAACCTCGTGGCTGGCGCACACGTCGATCAGGTCGAACAGGTCGGGATGCATGGTGATCAGGTTTACGCCAAAGGGCTTGTCCGTCATCGCCTTCGTCGCGGCGATTTCGGCATCCAGCAGTTCTGGCGTCATCGCACCGCAGGCGATCACGCCAAAGCCCCCGGCGTTGCTGATTGCGGACACCAGCTTGCGCTCGGAAACCCAGCTCATCGCGCCGCACATGATGGCGTGCTGCGAGCCGAGGAATTCATTGCCACGCGCCATCAGCGCCGACGTTCTGGAATAGCTTGTCATGGGGGTCGCCTTAGGCTGACTAATCCCCGATGTCATCAGCTGCATCCAGGCCATAGGCGGTGTGCAGCACTCGTACCGCAAGCTCCGTCTCGTCCTCGTCGATCAGCACGGAAACCTTGATTTCCGAAGTGGAGATCGCCTGCACATTGATCCCGCGATCAGCCAGCGACTTGAACATGGTGGCGGCAACGCCGGTGTGGCTTTTCATGCCCATGCCCACCACGGAGATCTTGGCCACCCGGATATCGGTGATCAGGCGATTGAAGCCCAGCGCTTCCTGCTTGTCCTCCAGCAGGGCCTGTGCACGCGCCAGTTCGGCTTGGGGCACAGTGAAGGTCACGTCGGTCTCACCCTTGTCGCGCCCCACGTTCTGGATGATCATGTCCACGTTGATGCCGGCATCGCCCAGCGGGGTGAAGATATCGGCAACCGCGCCCGGCTTGTCCGGCACACGGGTGAGGACCACGCGGGCCTCGTTCTTGTCGTGGGCGATGCCTGTTACGGATTGGCGTTCCATATTCGTATCCTCAAGAATCTTCTGCATCTCTGCTTCGGAGATTATCATCGTGCCAGGAAGCGTATCGGCAGGGGGGGAGCCTTCATCCACGAAGGAGGAAAGCACCTGCACGGGCACATTGTGCTTCATCGCCAGGCTGACCGAGCGTGTCTGCAACACTTTCGCGCCGACAGAGGCCAGTTCCAGCATCTCTTCGTAAGAGACGTATTTGATCTTGCGCGCGCGCGCCACGATACGCGGATCGGTGGTGTAGACCCCGTCCACGTCGGTATAGATATCGCAGCGATCGGCATTTACCGCAGCGGCAATGGCCACGGCCGATGTATCGGACCCGCCGCGCCCCATTGTGGTTATCCGCTCAAGATCGGAAACACCCTGAAAACCGGGAATGACGGCAATCTCGCCCGACGCCATCGAATCGCCCAGCCGTTCTGCGTGGATTTCTCCAACGCGGGCATTGGCGTGGGCGGAAAAGGTTTTCACCGGCAACTGCCACCCCAGCCAGCTGCGCGCCTTGCATCCCATCGCCTGCAAGGTGAGCGCCAGTAAGCCTGCCGTCACCTGCTCCCCGCTGGAGACGACCACGTCATATTCCGCAGGGTCATATAGCGGGTTCGCCTCGCGGCAAAAGTTGACTAGCCGATCAGTCTCCCCGGCCATGGCGCTTACCACCACGGCAACTTCGTTACCGCCCGCAGCCCCATCTCCAGCGACTTGGGCGCGCACGATGTTGGCAACGCGGCGAATACGCTCAGTCCCCGCAACCGACGTGCCGCCAAATTTCATTACGATCCGGGCCAAGATTATTCTCTCATGCGTTAGTCTGGTTGAAACCCACGCGCGCTGTTAGGGAGCATGCATGCCAGACGCAACTGTCACATCTGCAACCAGTCCTGTCACCATCCGACCGGAGGAGGCAGCCCACTTTGGCGCATTGGCCGCCGAATGGTGGGATCCCAAGGGCAGTTCGGCCATGTTGCACCGGCTGAACCCCGTCCGCCTCGGCTTCATCCGCGATGCGATAGACATGCACTGGGGCGGCGATATCGAGGGGGCGAGGCCGCTGGCAGACAAGCGCGCGCTGGATGTGGGCTGCGGCGCGGGGCTGTTGTGCGAGCCTCTTTCGCGGCTTGGCGCCGATGTGACCGGCGTGGACGCCAGTGCCGAAAATACGCAGGCTGCGGCTACCCATTCGGACGGCGCGGGCCTTGATATCCGCTATATTCCCGGAGAGCTAGGCTCGGCCGGGCTGGGCCATTTCGATCTGGTCACCAATATGGAAGTGATCGAGCATGTTGAGGACAAGCAGGCTTTCGTGGTGCAACTCGCCGCGCATCTGGCGCCTGGAGGCCTGATGGTGCTTTCCACCCCCAACCGCACGCTGAAAAGCCGCACCCTTCTGGTTGGCGCGGCAGAAGCCATGGGCGCGGTGCCCAGGGGCACACACCATTGGGAGGATTTCGTCACGCCCGATGAGCTTGAGGTGTTGCTGGAGAATGCGGGCCTTGTCATGGGGCAGCCCCGAGGCATCGCATTTTCTGTAAGCAAGGGACTGCATCTTTCGGATGATCTGTCGCTCAATTACATCGTTACGGCGCGGCATCGGGCCTAGCGCGTTGTTCGATCAGCTTGAGCCCTGAACCCACAGCCGCAGTGCCCGGATTTGTGCATTCATGCTGCGCAGCAAAACATTGTTATTGCTGAAATTATTTGAAAGGGCCTGCGCAGAAAGTCAGTCTCTGCCATCGGCATCTTCGCTTTCCTGCGTTGCCACGCTTCTGAACGCACTGTCGTTCCCCTTGGCCAGATCGCGCCCTGCGGCGATCCAGCGCGCAGCTTCGTCAAGTTCGTCCCCGTCGCCTTGCCCGTCTTGCCCTGTGTTCGGGGCAAGAATTGAATGCGCGCTGTCTCCCAGTGCAAGCTGCAGGCGGCGCGAGACGGTGCGCCATTGGCCAACGCGCCCTTCGATCTCCTGCCTGCGCCAGCGCCCCCGCAGGGTTCGCGTGGCGACACGGCCGGTGTATTCCAGAATATCTTCGTGAGCCATGGCAGCAGACTGCATATCGCGCACCGCCTTGTCCACATGCTCGCGACTGGCGGCGCCATCGGTGTATCGGGATAATGCGCGACACAAGGTATCGAAGGATTGCACCAGTTTCTCCCCCTCCCGCCGCATCATGGCAAAGGGGTTTGGCGTCAGCAGGATCTGGCTGAAGAACAGTGCTACGGCCCCTCCGATCATCGCGTCGATAATGCGGGAGAGGCTGTCTATGTCCCGCCCCTCCACCAAAACGATGACGGTGGAAACGCCGGCCTGGATGCCCACGATAGGCTGAACCTTGAAGCCCAGAGCACATAGCATCGAGAGGAACACCGCAACGCCCAGTGCAACCGGATGCGCGCCGCCCGCTACCGCAAGGGCAAGTTCCCCGATGGCGATACCCGCGATCACGCCTACCAACAGGCCCACTGCCTGTTTGGAGTGGCTGGGCAGGCCCGGCGCCAAACATACGATGGCGGTAACGGCGGCGAACAGCGGCGTGTGCTCGCCCCCGAACACCAGCAGTCCCAGCCACCATGCAATGCCTGCAGCCAGCGCCGATTCAAATGTTTCGCGAAAGGCGCTCTGCCAATTTTCCAGCAGGGTGGAAAACATCCTCAATCTGCCGCTGCCAACGTCAGCACAGCGTGTTTTCCCATTCACTTTGCGTGAAACCGACATGCACGCGATCGCCGTCCTCTGTTTCAAGCACGGGTCGTTTTATCATGCTGGGATGCTGTTGCATCAGGGCCAGCGCCCTGTCCCGGTCTATATCCGCCTTCTCGTGTTCACCAAGGTTGCGAAAAGTGGTGCCCCGCCGGTTCAACAGGGTTTCCCAGCCGCAGCGATCTGCCCACCGCGACAGGTTCTCCGCGTCCACGCCCTCCTTCTTGTAGTCATGGAAGGTGTAGTCGAGCCCTTTTCCATCCATCCATTTGCGCGCCCTTTTTACAGTGTCGCAATTGGGAATGCCGTAGAGATGAGCGGTCATGGTCGCGCGCCTTTGCAATTAATGTGGAACACCTGGAACACCTGGAACACCTGGAACACTGTCCTAGGGGCAAAACCAGAAGGATGTCAGCTACCAACCGCCTCGGTCATTCCGATGGCTGCGGGCAAAGGTGTAGGACAGTTCAGGGGAAGCGATGGATGCGCGGATCGTCACATGCGAACATGGTGTAATCGGCGTACCATTGGGCGCGCCCATCTGACTGGGCGACGATATGTTCCGCCACGCGGCCCCAGGCTTTGGCTGCGCCCTCATCCACCCACTCGGAAATCGCCACGGTTTCTCCGTCAGTGGCAGCATAGCTTTTAAAAGACAGATAGCCCGGCTGTTGAGCGGCGAGTTGCTCCATCCGATCAGCCTGCGCATCATACGCAGGGTGATTAATGTCCGCACGTTTGCGGCTGCGGAAAACGACGAGGTACATGGCAACGGCGTAGCCAAGGCACAGCCGGTGTCAAACCACGTTTTCCCATCTATCAGTAGAGGCGGAAATCCACGATCCGGCCATCATTGCGAAATGTGCAGGTAAAATTGTCACGGTCCTGATCGCGCGTTTCGATGCGGCCATCCACGCGAACTGTGTCGCGGCTGATCTGGTCAACCCGCTCAACACTCACGCGGTCGCGCGATACGCGATCCGCTTCTCGTCCACATGCACTGACGGCAGCACGTTCAAATTCGCTGAGATTACGATCAGTGGCAGAATTGCCGCCCAGAATTCCGCCAAGCAAGCCGCCCAGCGGGTTACCGCCAAGGCCAGGCGATGCAGCGCATCCGCCAAGCAGAAGTGTGCAGGTAAGAGCGGTGGGAAAAATAATGTTACGCATTACGTTGGCCTCCAAGAACGGATCCGCGCCACGCAATCGCCGCGCCCGGACCTGTCAACTACGAAGCGCACAAATTCTTGTTCCAATTCAGGTATGTAAAAGGGGAAGCGCCCTAGCCCAGATTGGCGTCGGCGATCGCAACTGCCAATGCATCGGCTGCATCGGCACCGGCCAGTTCCGCGCCGGGCAACAGCACTCCCAGCATCGCCTGGATCTGCGCCTTGTCCGCGCCGCCGGTTCCGACAACGGCCTTTTTCACCAGCCTTGCCGAATGTTCGCGCACGTCCAGCCCTGCAGCGCCGCACGCAGCCAGCACCGCGCCCCGCGCCTGGGCCAGCTTGATCGTGGATTGCGCATTCTTGTTGGCAAACACCTCTTCTGCGGCAGCGCGATCGGGCCGATGCACGGCGATCACTTCAGAGATGCCGGAATGCAGGGCCAGCAGGCGCTGCACCATCGGCGTCTTCGTGGAAGTGGCAATCTGTCCGTTGGCGATATGCGAAATCCGGCTACCCTGCGTGCGGATGATGCCCCAGCCCGTGCAACTGAGGGAGGGATCGAGACCGAGGATAATCACCTGCCGGCGTTACCCTTCGATCTTCTCCATCACCTCGTCGGAGATATCGTAATTGCCCCACACGGTCTGCACGTCGTCATCGTCATCCAGCACATCGATAAGTTTCAACAGGGTGCTGGCGTTTTTCTCGTCCATGTCGACCACGATGTTGGGCTTCCACGCCAGTTTCACGGTTTCGGCTTCACCCAGTGATTTTTCCAGGTCACCTGACACCTGATGCAGATCGTCCGCCGCGGTCCAGATTTCGTGGCCATCCTCGGTCGAGGTGATGTCCTCCGCGCCCGCTTCCATCGCGGCCTCCAGAACCTTGTCCTCGCTGCCGATGTCGGTAGGATAAACGATGAAGCCAAGCCGCTCGAACCCGTGCTGGACGGAGCCTTCCGTGCCCAGATTGCCGCCATGCTTGCTGAATGCGGTGCGCACGGCGGTGGCAGTGCGGTTGCGGTTGTCGGTCAGCGTTTCCACGATGATGGCGCTGCCGCCGGGGCCATAACCCTCGTAGCGCACTTCTTCGTAATTCTCGTCATCACCGGCGGTTGCCTTGTCGATGGCGCGCTGGATATTGTCCTTGGGCATGGACTGCGCCTTGGCGGTGTTGACCGCCAGCCGCAGGCGCGGGTTCATGTCCGGATCGGGCGTGCCCATCTTCGCCGCCACGGTGATTTCACGCGATAGCTTGGAGAAGAGGTTGGAACGCTTCTTATCCTGCGCACCCTTGCGGTGCATGATGTTCTTGAATTTGGAATGGCCTGCCATGGTGGTTCTTTATGCTGAATGCTGAAAACAAAAACGGGGCCTAGCCCAGCCCCGCCCAAGCTTCAACATGTCTGCTGGTGCTAAACGCGAACCGCAGTGCCGCTGGCAGACACCATCAGCATGGAACCCTTGTCTCCGATAACCTCGTAATCAAGGTCTATGCCGACCACGGCGTTGCCGCCCAGCTTGCCGCATTCCGCCTGTATCTCCATGATGGCCTGCTCTCGCGCCTCGCGCAGAATGCGTTCATAGCTGGAGGACCGGCCACCCACGATGTCGCGGATATTGGCGAAGAAATCGCGAAACAGATTGGCGCCGATAATCACTTCGCCCGTCACGATTCCGAGGTAATCCTGGATCGGCCGCCCTTCCAGCGTGTGCGTGGTGGTGACGGGGATGCCGCGCGCGTCCTTATATTCCGGTGGCATGTTCATCTTTCCTGTAATTCAAGGTGGACTGTATTGCTAACATGATACAGCCAGCGTGACAATTCGGTCAGCCGTTCACCACGCTGCCGCCATTGGGA
>JBASBA010000336.1:0-1961 GCA_049650885.1 Alteraurantiacibacter sp.
GAATTGCTCGAATCCCTGATTTCGCGGACCGAGACCATACATGGTGAGAAATATCTGATTGAGCGCGGCCAGTTCTGCGATTTCAGCACGATGTTGATAGAAGGCTACATGCTGCGCACCATCCGCGAAGAGGGCGAGGAACATATCGTCGGCATGCAGGTGCCGGGAGATTTCGTCGATATGCACGCCTTTGCACTAAAGCGGCTGGACCATGATATCGTGGCTATCGGCGATGCGACGGTCGGCTACGTACAGCATGATGATCTGGCGCGCGTCCTGGAGGACGAACCGCATCTGGCCCGTCTTTTCTGGTTCAGCACATTGCTTGATGCTTCGATCCATCGCGAGTGGATCATGAAGGCCAACCGCCTGCGCGCGTCGGGCCGGGTGGCCCATTTGCTGACCGAGCTCTGGTTCCGGCTGCGCATGGTGGGACTTGGCGATTCCGATGGCTTCGACACGCCGCTCACGCAGATACACCTGGCCAAGATGTGCGGCATGTCCACCATTCATATGAGCCGAAGCCTGCGCGATCTGCGCGAGGGAGGCGCCGTCGAGTTCAATCGCGGGCGCATCACCATTCTCGATGCCGACAGGTTGAGAACGATCGGCAGGTTCCGGCCGGATTACCTGTATGGAGAGGGAGGTCTGGAAGTTGGCGACGCATTGAATATCGATGCACCAGAAAGCCTGCCTCCTTCGTGAGCAGGTTCACGTGAGCAGGTTCACCGGACGTTACGTGTTCGTCGCTGGCTTGCACCGCACGGGCACCAGCCTCGTCGCCAGACTGATTGCGGAACATCAGGATGTGGCGGCCATAACGCAGTCACCCGCCCCGGAAGACGAAGGCGTGTATCTGCAAGGTGCAATCGCGCATACCGCAAGGCACGGTATTCCGGCGCATTACGCGACCGATCCTGCGCAACACCACATCGAAGGGTCGCGCTACGATACGCAGGAGGTGCAGCACCGGCTGGAAGCCGATTGGAACCGATGGTTCGAACCCGGCGGGACGTGGCGGGTCGAGAAATCACCCGTGAATCTGACGCGGATGCGCCTGTACCAGCAGCTGTTCCCCATGTCGCAATTCGTGATCGTGCTGCGCCATCCAGAAGCGATGGCCGCCGCGCTGGCAAAATGGTCGGACCAACCTGCCGAGCAGCTGATCGACTATGCGCTGGCGGCGTATGAACTCGCCATGCAGGACGCCCGGCACCTCCACGCCGTCCTTTCTGTGCGTTACGAAGATTTGGTGGCCGACGCAAAGCAGGAGATAACCCGGCTTGACAGGTTCCTGTCGCTCCAGCCTCACGCCCGCTCCGCATCTGTGCGCGATGGAAACGAGGATTACATCGGTTGCGATAAGATGAACGCGGCGCAGGAACAGCGCGCCATGCCGCTTGGCTATCTACGTGGCCTCGGCCTGAGACCGAGCGCCTTGATGGCCCGCCACCCGTTAAGGGAGACAAGGAATTTGATTCAGCGGGATGTTTGCAACTAGATCCGGCAAAAGGGCCGAATGACCAGAGGCGCGCCCTTGAAGCAGCCGAACGGCAGTGCATATTGCCCCGTATGACCGATTTTCATTTTTTACGAGCCTGGCGAAGGGCATCGCCTGCCGCACGATCCGCTGAACGCGATCGTGGCACCGCGTCCGATCGGGTGGATTTCCACCCTGAATGCTGATGCCGAACGCAATCTTGCACCATACAGTTTCTTCAATCTGATCAATTACCGCCCGCCGCTGATCGCGTTTTCGTCGGTTGGCTGGAAACATTCGGTCGCCAATGTGGGTGCGACTGGCGAATTCGTTTGGAACCTGGCTACGATGGCCCAGGCCGAACAGATGAACGCCACCTCGGCAAGTGTGGAGACCGGCGTTGACGAGTTCGATCTGGCCGGGTTGGATGCGCTGCCGTCATCACTTGTCAAACCCCCTCGCGTGGCGGGAAGTCCGGTCC
>JBASBA010000337.1:0-2692 GCA_049650885.1 Alteraurantiacibacter sp.
TACATGTACAAGTGGCCGACGTAACGCCGGACCATGCGATAACCTCTCCCGATTTAGTATAGAGCAATCATAATGACAGCGAGCGCGGCGATGGCAGATTTTCAAAGCAATGCGATCGGCGCCTGGACCGCCAGCGCACTTGAGACGCTGAAGGTTGACGACACCAATCAGGCACCCTTGATCGCAAGCGACCAGGCACACCCAATGTCGCCCGAACTGGATGTATGGGATGCCTGGCCGCTTGCCGATTCTAGTGGCGTACCCGTTGAGTGGCGAGGAGGAGAGCTTTGGTTCGCGCTTGCCGTACCACGCGCGGCTGATCCGGAGGAGCGGCACCACCTGGCGCGGATCCATCACTTCCATCGAAGAGGCGACCGCTTTCACCATCTTGCGCGCACATTGCCGGAAGACTTCGCGCCCGGAGCGCGCGAATGGTCTGGCTCTGCCAAGCTGGAAGACGGCGTTGTTACCCTCTATTTTACCGCCGCCGGCCGCAAGGGTGATCGCAAGCTGACCTATCATCAGCGGATATTCTCCACGCAGGCCACCCTTGATGGTGCCGGTGAGTTCACGAACTGGTCCGAGCCGGTAGAAATCATCGCTGCAGACGGATATTTCTATCGCCCTGCTGACGAAAACGAGGGTGAGCCAGGCAAGATAAAGGCATTCCGCGACCCAAGCTTTTTCCGTTCTCGCAATGGCAACGACTATGTGTTCTTCACAGGATCTTCGGCAAGCCAGCCGAGCGCCCATGACGGTGTCATCGGCGCCGCGGTTGAGGAGGATGATGGGCAGTTTCGACTGCTGCCGCCGCTGCTGCAGGCCACCGGGGTGAATAACGAACTTGAACGCCCTCACGTTGTCGAACATGCCGATGCGCTTTATCTGTTCTGGTCCACCCAGCGCGGTGTGTTCGCGCCGGGCATAACGGCACCCACAGGTTTGTATGGCGCGACCGCCAAGACGATGGAAGGTCCGTGGAAGCTCCTCAACGGTCATGGGCTGGTCATCGCAAATCCGGCAGAGCGGCCCACTCAGGCTTACAGCTGGTGGGTATTGCCTGACCTCACGGTGACAAGCTTCGTAGATTACTGGGGGCCGGAAGACCCCCAGCGCACTGAGATCGAAACGCGTCGCGCGCGGTTTGGCGGCACGTTTGCGCCGTTCCTGCGCATCTCCCTTGATGGTGATCGCTCCCGGCTGGTGCGCGAGTGATGGCAGCTGACCTCGACAACATCGCACTACTGGGCGCAATCGAGGCGGGCGGAACCAAGTTCGTGCTGGCCACCGGTACAGCCGATGGCACGATCCGATCCCGGCACAGCATTGCGACCATCAGCCCGGAGGAGACACTGGCTGCAGCTCGCAACTGGTTCGCCACACAGCCAAGAGTCTCGGCGCTTGGTATCGCCTCTTTCGGCCCGGTCGAGTTGGATCGCACGTCCCCGAAATGGGGACACATTACCGAAACGCCAAAGCCCGGTTGGAGCAATTGCAATCTTGCCGGATATTTCGCGGGTGAGTTGAACGTGCCGGTCGGTTTCGACACCGATGTGAACGGTGCTGTCCTTGGCGAATACCGCTTCGGTGCGGGGCGCGGGATGAGCGCAATTGCTTACATCACGGTTGGCACCGGGATCGGCGGCGGCCTGATCATCGTTGGCAAGCTGGCTCATGGCGCAGGACACCCGGAAATGGGTCACTGCTACCCGCGTAGAGGCCCGCGGGATCGCGATTTTGTCGGCAATTGCCCATTCCATGGTGATTGCCTGGAAGGGCTGGCGAGCGGTCCGGCGATTCTTGCCAGATGGGGCAAAACCCTCTCCGATCTACCGGAAGACCATGAAGCACACGATCTGGTGGCTGGTTACTTGGCACAGGCCTGTCATACCCTATTTGCCTGCTGCGCAATCGAGCGTGTCGTGCTCGGTGGCGGTGTCATGAAGACACCGGGATTGCTGGAACGGGTAAGACTCGCGACCGCCAAGGCCGGGGCGAACTATCTTCCGGGACGCGACAGACAGATGGTTGTGCCACCAGAACTGGGCGAAGACGCAGGCATTAAAGGCGCGCTGTTGCTTGCCGACGGCGCTATTGGCTGACTTTCACGCAAATCATTTCGACGTCGGCCCCGTTTGAATCCAGACCATGAAGCGCCAGCGCTCACTCGCGGGTGTTTGTCGCGCTTGCGTCCTTCTCCCCACGAAGCTTAGCAGAGCTTGCGGACATTCCGAGGCCGCTGAGCCAATTAATCAACACCTAAATTTCCAAGCTACTGAAGCTTGGGCCGGCATGACCTTAATGCAACGACTGCTCGTCTGAAGCGATTGGCAACGAACTGAATGGCCAGAATTGAGCGGTTAGCTGCCTTATTTTCCAACTTGCACTGACGGCAGCTTCGAGGTCGCAAAGAGACGCGCTCGAATGGCCGGAACGGGCCGCGAAGCTGCCATCAGCTGGCAGATAGAAAACCATCAAGGTTCTAAATGAGCTTGTCAAACTCATTCCTGCTGCTCCGCCTCAAACGCCCGTTTTCCCTTGCGCCGGAACAGCA
This sequence comes from Alteraurantiacibacter sp., assembly GCA_049650885.1. Taxonomy (GTDB): domain Bacteria; phylum Pseudomonadota; class Alphaproteobacteria; order Sphingomonadales; family Sphingomonadaceae; genus Alteraurantiacibacter. The sequence goes on from JBASBA010000337.1 coordinate 2,555, forward strand.
CCAGCGCCTAGCCCCATCAGGCCCGCGCAGCTTGGCGGCGACCGTGAGAAACGCGCCGTAGAGGGCGGCGCGATCATCGTCTGTCAGTTCGACCAGATCAGCTTTCACGACCAGGCCACCCAGCTCGATCAGCTGCCG
>JBASBA010000338.1:0-2682 GCA_049650885.1 Alteraurantiacibacter sp.
CTCCAGCCCGATCTGGGCCGTGGCACTGCGAGGCGGCATCACCACGGTAAACACCGGATTGCCCTTTGCATCATGCGAGACATAGCGTTTCTGCGATTTCGGGAACCGGGTATGAATCCAGATGTCATCGCCGATAATGTCGGGAAATGGCCCCACTTCCTCCAGCGCTGTACGCGAAAGGGCATAACAACCCGCGCCGCCATACCCTGCAAGGGCGTAGGGCTGAGTGAGCCAGACGCGAAAATAGGCCCTGACAAACGGGTCTGCCTCGCGAAGCTGCATCCGAATTGCAGGTGCCGCCGTCATCGCATCCGGATCATCGAGAGCTTCAACCAGTGCCATGATCGTGGTGTAGCTGCAGATGACATCAGCATCGACGAAAACGCGTGGATAGTGGCTTGCGATAGCATTGGCCGCGTTGATCGCGCGGGTCTTTGACCCTTCTTCAAGGCCGATGATGCGCACGCCGGGTGCGGCTTCTCTTGCTTTCCCTACCGTTTCGTCACGGCAACCGTTCGCCGCAACAATAATTTCCATCCCGTGATCCGAGGGTGCATCGGCCAATAGCGCGGACAGGCAACGGCCTATCACGGCCTCTTCATTATAGGCCGGAATGATGACCGTACACCGGCGCACTTGGGTCAAATTGGTGCTCCTGTTTGCCGGAGTAATTTCAAATAATGGAAGCGCCAATAACCGGGTTGGGCAGATAGCCAAATGGTCTAAAGCTAACCGTTAGAGCGGTTACGCAGACGCCTTGCCTTCTCCGTACTGATAATAGGCATACTGATAGTCATACGACTGACCAGCTTGCAGTGCGCGGAACTTGGTCAGAATGACACCAAGCGGCTGGCCGCCGCTGCTACGCAGGCGCTTCACGGCATTGCGAACCTGACTGAACTGGACGCGGTTTGCCTCGAGCACGAAGATAGTCGCATCCACACTGCGCGAAAGGATGGGCGCGTCGGCCAAGCCAAGCATGGGCGAGGAGTCGAACAAGATGAGATCGTATTCCTGCCGATATTTCGCGATGAATTCCTGCAACCGACTGGAGGCGAAAACTTCCGCCGGGTTGGACGGAATTTCGCCGACCGGCAGAATTTCCAGATTTTCGTGCATACCCTGCAGAACCGCCGATTGCAGGTCGATCGTTCCTTGAAGAACCTCGACAATACCATTCTTTGGCCGCTTCACGTCCATCAGCTTGGCAATGGAGGGGCGCCTCAAATCGCCGTCAATCAGCAAGGTACGACGGCCCATTCGTGCGAACATTTCAGCCAGGATGAGCGATGTCGTCGATTTGCCTTCGGCAGCCTGAGTACTCGTCAGCTGTATGACATTCATTTCGCGCGGCAGCGCAAAATCGATCGTGGAGCGGATTGACGCGTAGGCCTCCATCAGCGGGCTGAAGCGGTCGGCCTCGGCCGCACTCAGATCGACATCTTCGATATATGGCGTGTGACCCAGCATCGGCAGGCCGATCTTCTGCTCGACTTCCGACAGTGACCTAATCTTGTCGTCCAGCGCTTCGCGCAGCACGGCCAGGGCGGCTGCCAGTGCTCCGCCGAAGATAAGCGCAAAAAGCAGGTTCCGCATCAGACTGGGCGAATAGGGCGAACCGGGCACAATGGCCTGATCAAGCGGGTTTATGGTGCCGGAATCGACATTGGCCGCCGTGCTGACCTGGTTGAAACGATTGAGCAATGATTGCAGCAACAGTCGCAGCGCCTGCGCCTCCCGCTCAAGCACGCTGTAGCCGACCTGGCTTTCCTGCTCGTTAAGCGAGGTGCCGGTGACAGAATTCAACTCTTGCTGCAGAGCGTTTTCCTGGTTCTGCGCAACGCGATACTCGGTCCGCGCTGTCGATTTGATATCTCCGCTGACCCGGTTGATCTGCTGATTCAGCGACTCGATCTGGCTCAGAACGGCCTGCACCTCGGGATGGGCGTCCTGATAGCGCTGACGCAGGCTATCGAGTTCGCTTTGCCGTGCGGAACGCTGGGAAATCAGTCCCTGGAGCAAGGCATTGGACTGGACTTCCACCAATTGGCCTGCCGGAAGGCCCTGGATCGAGCGCCAGCGCTGCTCTGCCTCGATGCGCTTTGCCCGCGCTTCGGAAACACGCGCGTTTATACTGCCAAGCTGTGACGCTGTCAGCGTGTTGCTGACCTCTTCACCTTCGCCGCCACTTGTTTCAATGACGATGCGGTTTTCGCGGGCATAGGCGTTTGCCGCCTCTTCAGCTTCCTGCAGACGCTCACGAGTTTCCTCGATCTGCTCTTCCAGATAGTCTTTTGCATATTCGTTATTGGCGAGGGAACCCTGAATGTCGGATGCCACGAACGCAGCGAGGTAGGCGTTGGCCACTTCGGCAGCCAATCGCGGGTTCTCCGACCGATAGGCAATATCGATAATCCAGTTTTCATTCGGCGCGTCGGCGCTAACCGAGCCTTGCAGCATCGATACGGCCATTTTCTGCTTCGCTTGCAACCACTGTTCGTCCGAAATGTTATCCGGACGATTCTCATCCACATCTTCACCGAGCAGATCAGGTCGTTCCGCAAGGTTGAGATCCTCTGCGACGGTGGCGGCAAGAGAGCGACTTTCGATCACGCCTATCTGCGTTTTCAACAGATCGTAAACCTGGTTGGAGGCGATACCCTGATCCACCTGGCCTTCGAT
>JBASBA010000339.1:0-9135 GCA_049650885.1 Alteraurantiacibacter sp.
AGGATGAGCAGGTCGATATCGGCCTGCGGCGCGGAGAACGCGATATGGCCATTCTTACCGTGCGCGATTACGGGGAAGGGATTGCGCCTGAACACCTGCCCCACCTCACCCGCCGGTTCTATCGCACCGATCCCGGTCGCAGCAGGGCAGCCGGCGGTACAGGCCTTGGGCTCGCGATCTGCAAGCATATCGTGGAACGACATCGCGGACGCCTGGATATCGATAGCAAGCAGGGCGATGGCACTACGGTGACGGTACGACTGCCCCTGATGCAAGACACCGCCTGACCCGCCAACCATCGGCTTCACCACTCAAGTTATCAACAGCTTTTCCCCAGTTCGGGATCGCTGCTGTGCGCATTGTAACAAAGGCGTCACAAACGGGTCATAGCGGGCACACAAGTTCGCAACAAAAGTGAAACCCGATTGTCATGAAAACCCTTTTTGCAGCCACTGCCCTGGCCGGAACGGCACTTACTTCCGTTCCCGTGATGGCGCAGGACAATGCGTCGCTGGAAGACCAGGTGGCCGCCCTCGCCGCAGAGATCGCGCGCCTGAACCAGCGCGTTGCCGAACTTGAGGCAGAGCAGTCGCAGACCCAGGTGCAACAGGCGAATGTCGTCACGCAGCAGTCTGCAATTGCTGCACAGGTTGCAACGATGCGCGAAACGATACCCGCTGCATCCAGCACACCAGCGACTCCCCCCACGCAAACACGCTGGGCGGGCGCTCCCGAATTCGAGAGTGAAGGCGGATGGTCCTTCAAACCGTTTGGTCGCCTCAATATTGATGGCGGCACAATCAACGCGCCTGACACCACGGGCCGTGACGATGGCTTCGGCAGCGAAATCCGCCGCGCCCGCCTTGGGATGAACGGCGATATTCCCGGCGGCTTTGGCTACAAGATCGAGGTAGATTTTGCCGGTAGCGAGATTTCCGTCACCGACGCGATCATCACCTATGACGACGGCCCGCTGGCGCTGACCGTTGGCCAGCACAATAACTTTCAATCTCTGGAGGAACTGACGAGCAGCCGCTGGTCCTCCTTCATGGAGCGGGCGGCGTTCACCGATGCCTTCGGTTTCGAGCGTCGTCTGGGTGTATCCGCCCAGATCGACGTCAGCGATACGATCATGCTGCAAGCGGGCGTTTTCACCGATAACATCGCGGATCTTCCCGGCGACACGTGGAGCGGTGATGCGCGGATCGTCGCCAGTCCGAAGATGGGTGACACGCAGCTGCACCTTGGCGGGTCCGTCCATTATACCGATCTGCCCGATGGTGACACGGTTCGCTATCGCCAGCGTCCGCTGGTGCATTACACGTCAGAACGCTTCATCAATACTGGCGACATTGTTGCAGACAGCGAATTTGGCGCTGGCTTGGAGGCAGGCATTATCAGCGGCCCGTTCCACGCTGTTGGCGAAGCATTCTGGCAGATCGCCAAGGGTGGTTCCACCTTGGCGCAGGACGCCGATTTCTTCGGCGGTTATGCCGAAGCCGGTGTATTCCTGACACCCGGCGATAGCCGCGGTTATAAGGGGGGCAAGTTCGATCGCACCCGGCCCGCAAATCCGGTGGATGAAGGCGGAATCGGCGCAATCCAGATCAATGCCCGCTATGACTATCTGGACCTTGTCGACATCGGCGCTGGCATTATCGGGGGCACACAAAACGGCTATTTCGCATCGCTGGTGTGGGTGCCAACCGACTACACCCGCCTCACCTTCAACTACGGCCGTCTGGAGTATGACGACGCCGTTTATGCGATCGCTTCGGGTTCGCGCGCCTATTCTGTCGATGTGCTGGGGATGCGGGCGCAGATCGACTTTTAATATACCGACCGCAATATGCTGGCGACGATCATGACACCGGGTCTCGCACCTAACCCATGATTGTCGCATTGGCGTCATACAGCAGACCTAGCGATCTGCCATCTCAACCGAAATGAGGAATACCATGACCCTGAATTTTCGTACTGCCGCTTCGGCTCTGGCCCTCGTGGCACTGGCTGCCTGCAACAATGCCGGTGGTGGTGGCGACACGCGCGACAGCGTTCGTGCCGTAGGCTCCTCCACAGTCTATCCCTTCGCCACGCGCGTTTCGGAGAGCTTCACGCGCAATCAGGATTTCAACTCGCCGATCATCGAATCGACCGGCACCGGCGGCGGCATGGCGCTGTTCTGTCAGGGCGTTGGCCCCGATACGCCCGACATCGTGAACGCATCGCGCCGGATGAAAGCCAGCGAGTTCGAGACCTGCCAGCAGAACGGCGTCGAGGACGTTACCGAAATCCAGATCGGCCTTGATGGCATCGCATTCGCCAGCGCCACCGATGGCATCGATTTCGACCTGACGCCGGAGATTATGTACCAGGCAATCGCGGCCAATCCTTACGGCGAAGCGCAGGCTTATGAGAACTGGAGCGACATCGATCCCTCTTTGCCGAACAAGCCGATCCTGGTTTACGGCCCGCCCTCCACATCCGGCACGCGCGATGCGCTGAATGAGCTGGTGCTGATGGTCGGCTGCGAATCGGGTGAAGGCATGGCCGAACTGGAAGCGCAGGACGAGGACGCTTTCGAGGCGACCTGCACCGAACTGCGCAATGATGGCGCCTATGTCGAGCAGGGCGAACAGGACAACCTGATCGTGCAGAAGATCGAGGGCAATGCCGACGCCATCGGCATTTTCGGCTTCTCTTACCTCGAAGCCAACTCCGACCGCGTGCACGGCCTGACCATGAACGGCGTGGAGCCTACCTATGAAAACATCGCCAGCTTCGATTATGTCGGCGCACGGCCACTGTTCATCTATGTGAAGAATGCACACCTCGATGCCATTCCCGGCCTGCGGGAATTCGTGGCCGAGTGGGCAAACAACTGGGGATCGGGCGGGCCTTTGGCTGCGGTTGGGCTTGTGCCTAATCCTGAAGACGCTATGGCGCGCAACAACACCGCCGCGAGCGAGTTCACTCCGCTCACAGCTTCCGATTTCAAGTAGGGAAACCTCTTAGCGGATATGTCTGCCAGCACCCTTATCCTTCTCGTCCTTGGACTCGGGCTGGCCGGCTGGCTGGTCGCTCGCTCGCGCGCTGCAATGTTTCGCCGCGCGAGCGAGAACCGGCGCATTGCCTCCCTTCCCATATATCATGCGTGGTATGCAGCGCTGTGGATCGTCGTGCCCACATTGCTGTTTGCCCTCGTCTGGGCGCCCATCTCAGAACAACTTATCATCCAGCACGTGCTGGCCAGCCCTGCTGCGGGCGATCTTCCCGCATTCGGTATGCAGCGCGAAACGCTGCTGTCAGAGGCGCGCAATGTTGCCACCGGCGCCACGTCCGGCGTTTTCAATGCAGAAGCCGCAGCGCTGGTGGAACCGTTTGAAGAGGCGCTGTTCCGTTATCGAATTGTCGGTTTCATCGTCACCCTGCTGGTGGCGGCCGCTGGTGCTGCATACGCATTCCTCCGGCTGAAGCCCGATTTCCGCGCCCGGACCCGTGTGGAGCGTGCCGTCCTCTCGACCTTGCTGATCGCTTCTTTGGTGGCGATTCTCACCACTCTGGGCATTCTCGTCAGTCTGGTGTTCGAGACCGTGCGTTTCTTCGGCATGGTTTCTCCCATCGACTTCCTGTTCGGCACCAACTGGTCGCCCGATCCGATGAGCAGTTCGACCGATCCTGATGGGAGCCGCTATGGCGCGATCCCGCTGTTCTGGGGCACGCTGTTCATTGGCGCGATTATTGCCATGATCGTGGCTATTCCCCTGGGCATGATGAGCGCGATCTACCTCAATCAATATGCAGCCCCCAAGGTCCGCACGTGGGTAAAGCCCATGCTGGAGATCCTCGCCGGCGTGCCGACGGTGGTTTACGGCTACTTCGCCGCGTTAACGATCGCGCCTGCCATTCGCGATATTTCCCTTGCGCTGGGCGCATCCAATCCATCCAGCGAAAGCGCGCTTGCCGCAGGTCTGGTGATGGGCGTTATGATCATTCCATTCGTCTCTTCCATGGCGGATGATTCGATTGCCGCTGTTCCACACGCCATGAAGGACGGTTCTCTGGCGATGGGCGCCACGCAGAACGAGACGATCAGGCGCGTGCTGGTTCCCGCAGCCCTGCCCGGCATCGTGGCCGGCATCATGCTGGCGATCAGCCGGGCAATTGGTGAAACCATGATCGTGGTGATGGCGGCAAGTTTCGCAGCCAATCTGTCCGCGAACCCGCTGGAGGCGATGACGACCGTGACCGTGCAGATCGTCGCGCTGCTGACAGGCGAAGGCAGCTTCGATCATCCCGCCACGCTGGCGGCATTCGCGCTGGGCTTCGTGTTGTTCATGGTCACCCTGGTTCTCAACATTATCGCTCTGCGTGTCGTGAAGAGGTTCCGCGAAGCTTATGAGTGACACCTCCCCGAAGATCCGCCCGACACGCACGGCCGCGTTCGAGGCGCGGCTGAAAAAGCGGTACCAGGCAGAACGTCGTTTCAAGATCGCCGGACTTTCGGCGATCGTATTCTCGATGGCTGTGCTGGTGTTCCTGTTGGTGACGATGTCTATCAACGGCATCGGCGGCTTCCAGCGCGCGGAAATGAGCGTGCCGATTGATTTCACCCAGGCCGGATTGACGGTTAATCCTTCGCTTGAGGATGAAAGGGCCATCGTTCGTTCGCTGGAATCCCAGGGCCTTCCCGCCGTGGTAGAATTCAATGCGCAGCAGGCGCTTGGCGATGCTGCGGCAGCGCAGCTTAACAGCGAGGCATGGCGCCTTGTCGCCGTCGATCTGGCTGATGATCCATCGCTGCTGCGCGCAGAACACGTATTCTCCCTGCCGACCACCGAAGCGCTGGCCAGTGCCTATGCCGGTGATGGCAATCTGGATCTGCAGCCATTGGCGCAGGACTTGTCGGATCGCGGCCTGCTGGAAAACCGTTTCGATAGCGGTTTCCTGCAACGCTCCGACGCTACCGATCCGCAGCTCGTGGGCATATGGGGGGCGCTGAAGGGTTCTATCCTGACGATGATCGTGACCCTGCTTCTGGCCTTCCCGATAGGCGTGCTTGCTGCGCTCTATCTTGAGGAATACGCGCCGAAGAACCGCTGGACCGACATTATAGAGGTCTCGATCAACAATCTGGCCGCGGTCCCCTCCATCATCTTTGGTTTGCTGGGCCTCGCGGTATTTCTCTGGCTGTTCCCCAATTATCGTTCTGCGCCGCTGATTGGCGGTATGACGCTGGCCTTGATGACAATGCCGGTAATCGTGATCGCGGGGCGCAATGCCATCAAGGCCGTTCCGCCATCCATCCGCGACGGCGCGCTAGCCATTGGCGCGTCTCCGGTGCAGGTGGTTTTCCATCATGTGTTGCCCCTCGCCCTGCCGGGTATTCTTACTGGCACGATCATCGGCATGGCCCGTGCACTGGGCGAAACCGCGCCGCTGCTGCTGATCGGGATGCGCGCCTTCGTGGCCAGCCCACCCGATGGCTTCACCGATAATGCCACCGTGCTGCCGATGCAGATTTTCCTGTGGTCGGACGAGATCGACCGTGGATTCGTGGAACGCACCAGCGCGGCGATCATCGTACTATTGATATTCCTCCTGCTGATGAATGGCCTGGCCATTTATCTTCGCAACCGATTTGAGAAGAAATGGTGATGTCCGAAACCGCAGGCAGTCCCTTGGCGAACCAGGCGCAAAAATCGCTGGAAAACGAGAATATCGAAACCGGCGAGCCAAAGATGCGCGCCCGCGATGTGGATGTGTATTATGGCACCAAGCAGGCGATTGATGGCGTCGATATTGACGTCTTTACCGAGTTTGTGACCGCCTTCATCGGTCCGTCGGGCTGCGGCAAATCCACTTTCCTGCGCTCTCTCAACCGCATGAATGACACTATTCCATCGGCCCGCGTCACCGGCACGATCGAGCTGGACGGCGAAGATATCTACGCCAGCGGCATGGATGTTGTGCAACTGCGTGCCCGCGTAGGAATGGTGTTTCAAAAGCCAAACCCATTCCCCAAATCCATCTACGACAACATTGCCTATGGCCCCAAGATTCACGGCCTTGCCGAATCCAAGTCCGATCTGGATGAAGTTGTAGAGAAAAGCCTGCGCCGCGCCGGTCTTTGGGAAGAGGTAAAGGATCGCCTGACAGATTCCGGCACCGCGCTTTCCGGCGGACAGCAACAGCGCCTCTGCATTGCGCGCGCCATCGCAGTTGATCCCGAAGTGATCCTGATGGATGAGCCTTGCTCGGCGCTCGATCCGATTGCGACCGCCAAGATCGAGGAGCTGATCGACGAATTGCGAGGCCGGTATGGTATCGTGATCGTCACCCATTCAATGCAGCAGGCGGCTCGCGTGTCGCAGCGGACTGCGTTTTTCCATCTTGGCAATCTGGTGGAATATGGACACACATCGGACATATTCACTAATCCGGTCGAAAAGCGCACACAGGATTATATCACAGGGCGGTACGGATAATGGTCGAACATACAGTCAAGGCATTCGACGAGGACATCACCCGTCTGCGCGGCCTGATCGCCGAGATGGGCGGCCTTGCCGAGGTGGCCATCCACGAGGCATTGCAGGCGCTGGTCAATGGCGACGAAGAGCTGGCGGCCCGTGTGGTTGAGCGCGATGCAAAGCTTGATGCGCTGGAGACAGAGGTGGACGCAATGGCCGTCCGCATCCTCGCCTTGCGCGCACCAATGGCGGACGACCTTCGCGAAATCGTTGCCGCGCTAAAAATCGGCGGAGTGGTGGAGCGGATTGGCGACTATGCCAAGAATATCGCGAAACGCGTGGGCCGCATCGAAGGCCGCGCCCGGTTCGAGCCTTTGCTGCTACTGCCCGCAATGGGCGAGGTAGCGTCGGAAATGGTGCACGACGTGCTCACCGCTTATGCTGCACGCGATCCGGTGGTGGCGCGCGAGGTGATCGAACGGGACGACAAGGTCGATGCGTTTTACGACAGCATTTTCCGTAATCTCGTCAGCCACATGGTGGAAAACCCGTCCACCATCAGCAGCGCGGCGCAATTGCTGTTCGTCGCCCGCAATATCGAGCGTATCGGCGATCACGCAACGAATGTGGCGGAGATGGTGCACTACTCAGCCACCGGATCCTATCCCAGCGACATCGAACGGTAATTTCCAGATATGGTGCAGAGTGCATTATTAGAAATGCACTTTGCAACAAATCTGACACAAGATTGAAATATGGGAGGCCCCACGGCATTGTAAGCTTTGCCGCAATCCCAAGGGGCCCAATTTCATGTCCACGCCCAAATTGCTGCTTGTCGAAGACGACATCGCGCTGGCTGAACTGCTTGAATATCGCTTTGAAAGCGAAGGTTATGACGTTCGCGTTACCGCCGATGGCGACGATGCATTGATGATGGCATCCGAAGATGCGCCTGATCTGGTCATCCTCGACTGGATGATAGAGGGAACCAGCGGCATTGAGGTATGCCGGCGCCTGCGCCGCGACAAGGCAACCGCCCATGTGCCGATTATCATGCTCACCGCGCGGGAAGCTGAGGATGACCGTGTACGCGGGCTGGAAACCGGCGCTGACGATTATCTTACCAAACCCTTTTCCCCGCGCGAACTGCTGGCACGCGTGGCGGCGGTGCTGCGGCGTGTGCGCCCGGCCCTTGCCGGCGAGACGATAGAAGCGGGTGACCTGAAGCTGGACCCCGTTGCCCACCGGGTGGAGCGGCGCGGGCGGCAATTGCAGATTGGCCCGACAGAATATCGACTGATCAAGTTTTTCATGGAACATCCGCGCCGCGTATTTTCTCGCGGGCAGTTGCTGGACGCTGTCTGGGGCAATGGTAGCGAGATCGAGGAACGCACCGTCGATGTGCACATCCGCCGTCTGCGCAAGGCCATCACCGTGGAAAACACGCGCGATCCCATCCGTACCGTGCGTTCGGCAGGCTACGCGCTGGAGCCGGTTTAGCGGCAGGCACCCATCGCCGGATTTCGGCCCTGGTCCAGGTGAAAGTGATCCGCGTGGGCGGCGTTATAGTCCGGCGATAACACCGTGCCGAAACTGCTGCAGGCGGCATCGCGCGCGGCTTTCAGGAACCGGGCCTCGTTATCCTCGCCATCCCAGTCGCGCAGAACGCTGACGGTGCGGCCGTCCTCCAGAATAAAACCTGCCACGTCGATGGCATTGCCGGTAGCGTGCTCACTCCACGCAGCGTTTTCGTCATTGTACATACGCCGACAACTGTAGGTGCCCAGTTGCTGAATGCGCGCCACGCGGCTGCCGAGCAGTTCGGTCGCCAGCGCTTGCAAATCCTTGTCCAGCCACATCACCATTCCGGCGGCCGCAGGGCAGGTCATCTGCGGAAAGCGGGGGGCAAACGGCATGGTGCCCAGCGTCAGCCGATCATCCCGGCGGCACTCCCCATCTCCCGTAGCGGGTAGCGATGTGAAAGCCACTTCGCTGCGATCAAGCACCGCGCGGCAATATTCGACTTCGCCTCTCAGTCCCGCCAGCTTGGTTGCCGTGGCCCAGCCACGCTCGTCTCGCAGGTCCAGCGGGGCCCAGGGATTGTCTTGCGGATTCTCTGCCAGATAGGTGCGCCCCGCCAGCAACAGGGCAAGAAGCACCAGAAACACTGCCAGTTTGCGATCATCTTTGGGCGGGGCGGGCCATTTTCTCTTGCGGGTCACATCAATGAAAGTCCCGTGACTTGGGAATGATCCGGGCATTTCTGGGATGGCCTCTTGAATGTGGCCCTGGCGTTGACGGCGTATCCGCATTCGGCAACTGATCGATCAGGTCACGCGGACGGATTGCTGCATTGGCCGGATCGGCAGGATCATCCGCCCCGCTGAGCAAATCATCGCGCGGGTTCAGGCGGCCTGAAAGCGGGTTGTTCACATGGTCTGCCCTGGCAACGGGCGCATTCAGCAGATCGTCCGACAACAGGTGCAATTGCTGTGTCGCGTCGGTCATGTGGTGTGCGATGACATGGATTACCTCATCATCATATTCCACCCGCCCGCGCACCTCCATCAGCCGTGCACCCATTACCACGGTGCGCTGCTTTTCCTTCAGATCCGGCCATACCACCAAGTTGATGACGCCGGTCTCGTCCTCCAGCGTGATGAAG
>JBASBA010000340.1:0-7047 GCA_049650885.1 Alteraurantiacibacter sp.
GCGTAAGGGTGACGGACTGGCCGGCCTGCGCCTCGTCCAGCTCCCCGTCAAAGGTGACGATGGATTTCACTGTGCTGGTTTTGCCCGATGGCAGCGCGCGCACGGCATCGCCCGGCTTCACCTGCCCGCTGGCGATCAGGCCGGAGAACCCGCGGAAGTCGAGGTTGGGGCGGTTCACCCATTGCACCGGCATACGAAACGGCTTGCCCACTGCCTCATCGGATAGCACTTCCACGCTTTCCAGGTGATCGACGAGGCTGGGCCCATCATACCACGGCGTATTCTCGCTGGGCGCGGTGGTGATATTGTCGCCCTTGAAGCCGCTGATCGGCATGGCGGTGAAGCTCTCGATGCCGATTTCCTCGGCAAAGGCAGCATAGTCGGCCACGATTGTGTCGAAAACCTGCTGATCGTAATCGACCAGGTCCATCTTGTTCACCGCCAGCACGATATTCCTGATGCCGATCAGGTGGCACAGGTAGGAATGGCGCCGCGTCTGCACCAGCACGCCCTTGCGCGCATCGATCATTACCACCGCAAGATCCGCGCTGGAGGCGCCTGTCACCATATTGCGGGTATATTGTTCGTGCCCCGGGCAGTCCGCCACGATGAACTTGCGCTTTTCGGTATTGAAGAAGCGATAGGCGACATCGATGGTGATGCCCTGCTCGCGCTCTGCCGCAAGGCCATCCACCAGCAGGGCAAAATCGATATCCTGCCCCTGCGTGCCCACCTTCTTGCTGTCGGTGCTCAGCGCCTCCAGCTGGTCCTCGAAGATCATCTTGGAATCATACAGCAGCCGTCCGATCAGCGTGCTTTTGCCATCATCCACGCTGCCGCAGGTGATGAAGCGCAGCATGGTCTTGTGCTGGTGGGTTTCCAGATAGCTGTCGATATCCTCTGCAATCAGGGCATCGGTCTGGTAAACGGAATCCTTGGATTGCTCGGTCATCAGAAATACCCCTCCTGCTTCTTTTTCTCCATGCCGGCACCGCCTGCATCCTTGTCGATCACGCGGCCCTGCCTTTCGCTGGTGGTGGTGAGCAGGGTTTCCTGAATTACTTCGGACAAGGTCGATGCCTCGCTTTCAACAGCGCCAGTCAGCGGGAAGCAGCCAAGCGTGCGGAAACGCACGGAGCGGGTGGTGATTTCGGGCATTTCGCCCATCACCTTTTCAAGCCGCTCCATATCGTCGGCCATGAACAATCCGCCTTCGTAGATGAAGGTGGGGCGCGGCGCGGCGAAGTAGAGCGGGACGATCTCGATATTTTCCAGCTGGATATATTGCCACACGTCCAGCTCGGTCCAGTTGGAGATGGGGAAGGCGCGGATGCTCTCACCCTTCTTCTTCTTCGCATTGTAAAGGTTCCACAGTTCCGGGCGCTGGTTCTTCGGGTCCCAGCCGTGGCTGGCCGTGCGGAAGGAAAACACCCGCTCTTTCGCGCGGCTTTTCTCCTCGTCGCGGCGTGCGCCGCCGAATGCTGCGTCATAGCCGTACTGGGGCAGTGCCTGCTTCAGACCTTCCGTCTTCCACATGTCGGTGTGGAGCGGACCGTGATCGAAGGGATTGATGCCGCGTTCTTTCGCCTCCGGATTCTGATAAACCAGCAATTCCATCCCGGCATCCTGCGCGGCCTTTTCGCGCAATTCGTACATCGCCTTGAACTTCCAGGTGGTGTCGACATGCAGCAAGGGGAAGGGCGGGGGCGAAGGGTAGAACGCCTTCTTCGCGAGGTGCAGCATCACTGCGCTATCCTTGCCGACCGAATACATCATGACAGGCTTTTCAGCCTCTGCCGCCACTTCGCGGATGATGTGTATCGCCTCCGCTTCGAGGCGCTGGAGATGGGTGAGGGACGCAGTCATGGGGATACCTTCGTGATTTACGATTGCCGCGATACGGTAAAATGATCAAGCTTTGACTTCCCATATGGGAGGTATAGACGAAGTAGCCATGCGTGTTCCCAATCTTGGCGAGACAGAATTGCTGGTCCCCCTCCATGAGGGGATGTTCGAGATGCCCATGTGGGACATTTTTCTCGGGCGTCTGGCGCAAGCTGCGCAGTGTGACATTGCCAGCCTGCTAATCCATGCGCCCGACAGAATCTCCACGATCCAGCTTTCCGCAGGCTCCCGAATGCCCGCGCCCCGGTTCCAAACGCTGTTTGAGGAGCGGCACGATGGCACTGAACCATTGCAACCGCGCTCTCTGCGCGAAGGGCGGGTCTACAGCCTTGCCGAGGTGCTGGAGCGCGGCGAAGGGCAACGTGACTTCGCCCGCGATGTGCTCCATCCCCTCCACCTTCGCCATATGCAGTGTGTGCGGGTAGGCGATCCCAGCGGGATGGATGCCTGGCTGGTGCTTTCCTCCAGCGAGGAGATTGCGCCATCGGTCAGCCCCCTGCTGACGGCGCTGCTGCCGCATTTGCGCGTGGCCTTGCGCGTGCTGGCCCGGCTTGAGCAGGAAAAGGCGCGCGCTTCGATGACGGCTGGTGCTTTCAGTCATATCGACTTTGGCTGGATCGCGGTGGATCGGCGCTGCCGCGTGGTGGATATGGACGAGCAGGCACAGCGCTTCCTGCGCCGATCCGCCGCTCTTCGGCAGGGGCCGTATGGCAGGCTGGTCCCGCTTTCGCCTTTGATAGACCGGGAACTGACATCGCTCGTCAAATCCTTCGCCGAAAATCCCGACGCCAGGCCGCGCGCCGTCAATCTGGGCCAGGACCCGTGGATCGATATCCTTGTCTCGCCAGTCCGCGTGACGTCGCTTTCTGTGGGGGGAAAGGCCGTGGCTGTCGTCTATTTCCGCGGCGACCAGAGTTCATCTGCCGACAGGTGCCAGCAATTGATCGACGTGTTCAAACTGACGCAGAGCGAGGCGCGTTTCGCGTGGTCCATCGCGCAGGGCATCTCGATCGCGGATGCCGCGACAAAGCACGGCCTGACAATCGAGACGGCGCGCAATTACTCCAAGAAAATCTACGCCAAGACCGGCGCGAAGGGGCAAGTGGATTTCATGCGGCGCGTGCTGACCAGCGTCGTGGCCATTACAGTGCATTGATTGTGGAAGCGCTGGCCCCTCAGCCCAAACCGCAGATCAGCCTGCCATGATGATGGCAAGCCCGCTGCCACAAACCATGATCACCCGCAGCAGATCCAGCGGATCGGCGAGTGTTTCACGGGTGAGGGCGAATGCGTGGGCCATAATTTGCAAGACTAGCCTGCAAACCCTAACGATATGTTAAGATGCCACTGAGGGCACATGCTGACTGGCGCAGTGGAAGCTGCCACCGCCTGTCAGCACGGCATCGGCGCGAAGGCCCACGGCTGCGCGGCCGGGGAAAAGATCGCCAATCGCGGCCACCGCTTCCTCGTCATGCACACTGCCATAGGTCGGCACCACCACCACATCATTGCAGATGACAAAGTTCATATAGCTGGCAGGCTCCGCCTCGTCCCCTTCTCCCATCCATCCGGGGGAGGGAATGTCGCGCACTTCCAGCCCGAAGTCCTGTGCGCGGGCGCGGGCATCGTCATAAACGGCGGTGTTGGGATCGTCCTTGGCGGTGGCGCGGGGGATGGCGATGACGCCTTCATCCACCAGCCTCGCCAGATTATCGACATGGCCATCGGTGTGATCGCCGGCCAGCCCGTCGCCCAGCCACAAGATGCGATCAAATCCCAGGTCGCGCTGGAGATTGGCCCAGATATCCTCGCGGAGAAGCGAGGGGTTGCGGTTGGGGTTGAGCAGGCATTGCTCCGTCGTCACCACCAGTCCGGTGCCGTCGCTCTCCACCGCGCCGCCTTCCAGTATCCAGTCTGCGCGGGAATAGGGAAGGCCGCCCGCTGCGGCGAGGGAGGGGCCTGTCTCCAGATCGCCTTCCAGCAGATATTTGCCGCCCCAGCCGTTGAAGCCGAAGCCTTGCGCACGGCGTTCTCCACCGTGGCCAAGCACCGTCAGCGGGCCGGTGTCGCGTATCCAGATATCCCCATAAGGATGCCGCTCGAACGTCACCGCCCCCGATACGAGGTCTTTCGCGCGCATTTCGGCTGCCGCATCGCGCACCACCAGCCGCACCTGCTGACCGGTGTCGGCAACGGCGTTGGCAAAGGCTGCCATCTGTTCCTGCGCGCGAAGAAGGTTCTCCTCCCACAGATTGCCATGGGCGGGGAAGCCGATCCAGATCCAGTCCTGCTTTGCCCATTCGGCGGGCATCCGAAATGCCATACGATCAGCAGCCTTCGCTTGACGAAGCGCAGCTTGCCTGCCGGACGGCGCGAAATTCATCGCCCTCGTTCCATTCGGGCCAGTCAGCCGTGCTGCCCAGATCACGGGCGAGGCGATAGTAAAGGTCCAGGTCCTGCATCAGGCCGGACCAGTCCCAGCTCTCGTCATATTCATCATCCGGCGCGTGATAGGCATTGGCGCGGTAGGCCGCTTCCATCGCCTCGCCACGCGCGGTGCCGCCGTTAACAAGATCCAGCCCCGATTTGACGTAGAACATCGGCACTCCGCGTTTCACCAGCGGGAAGTGGTCGGAACGGTAGTAATAGCCCGCCTCCGGCGCAGGGTCGGGCGAAGCGGTGCGGCCTTGCGCGGCGAGAGCGGTGGCGAGGTAATCGTCCAGATCGCTTTTACCGCCGCCGCGCACGTTCACATCGCGCGATTCCCCGCGCACGGCGATACCATCCATATTGATGCCGCCAACCGTCTGGCTGAGCGGGAAGACGGGGTTGGATGCGTAGTATTCCGCGCCCAGCAGGCCCGATTCTTCCGCCGTCACGGCCAGGAACACCAGGCTGCGATTAAGTGCGTCGGTTTCCCGGTGCGCCTCGGCCAACGCGACAAGCGCGGCTGTGCCGGTGGCATTATCTACAGCGCCGTTGCAGATGTCGTCTCCCGCCTCGTTGGGAATGCAGCGGCCAAGGTGATCCCAATGCGCGGTGTGCAGCACGATCTCGTCAGGCCGCGTGGCACCCGGCAACATACCGATCACATTGTTGGAGGTGTAGCGGCGGGAGGAATTGGTGAAGCTGGTGGAGACCGGCATATCCAGCGAAACGGCCTTGAAGCCGGGCTGGCTGGCAGCCTCAACCATTGCGCCAAGGTTCATTCCCGCAGCTTCGAAAATCGCGGCTGCCGTGCCGTTCGATACCCAGCCGTTCATCGCCGTCTGGTCTGACCCGTCACCGCCTGTGTCGGTATAGGCCTGCGCGCCGGTCCAGCCGCCTTCCACCACATTCCAGCCATAGCTTGCCGCGAAATCCTCATGCACGATCAGCGCGGCAGTCGCGCCCTGCCTTGCAGCTTCCTCGTACTTGTAGGTCCAGCGGCCATAATAGGTCATCGCGCGGCCATTGAAGGTGCCCTCCACCGTGTCCGACGCGAAATCGGGATCGTTGACCAAGATCAGCGCGGTCTTGCCTGCCATGTCCACGCCTTCATAATCGTTCCAGCCGCGTTCGGGCGCGTTGATGCCGTATCCCACGAACACCAGATCGCTGTTCGCAATCGTGGTGGCAGGCGTCTGCCGGTAGCTGACGCCGACCCAGTCCGTGCCATGTTCAAAGGAAAGATCGCCCACGCTTAGCGGGGCAAAATCGCTGCCGGTGATTTCCACCAGCGGAACCTTTTGCAAAAAGCTGTCGCCATTGCCCGGTTGCAGGCCTGCGGCAGCAAACTGCTCCACCAGATAGTCCACCGTCATCTGACCGCCCGGTGTGCCCGGCTTGCGCCCCTCGAACGCGTCGGAGGACAAAGTGCGCACAGTGTCCTGCACGGTCTGCAGCGAAATCTGGCCAGAGATCGGGGAGGCCGGCGTGCTGCCGGGGCCAGAGGCCGGAACAGTGGCGCAGGCGGCCAGCGAAAGCACGGCAAGCGGGCTGATGAAACGAAGCATGAATTTCCTTTCAGGCGAAATCACCGGACCATTTGGCATCGGCGCGGCCACGGAGCAAGTGCGATGCGGGCGCGACAGGACTTGAAGCAAGCGATTGGGCGAGGCAGGAGCCATGGCGATGACAATCGATTGGCAATCCGCCCTTGATCGCGCAAACGCGCATTCGCCTTTCCTGAAGCGCGCGATGGACAATCGTGCAAAGCTTGTGGCGCTGATGGCAGAGGGAAAGGGCGAAGAAGCGCTAACCCTTGCCAAATCCGCCGGAGAGGGGATCGAGGATACCGGCATTGCCCTGCGGCGAGAGCGATTGTCGCTGGCGCTGGTGCTGGCCGTGGGCGATCTTGCCGGAGCATTCGACCTCGAAATGGTGATGGCGCAGCTTTCCGGTTTTGCCGACCGCGCGCTGGATGCCGCGATGCTGGCGGTGGTGCAACGCCGGGTGGAGGGCGCGGACACCAGCGGCTTCTCCGCTCTGGCGCTGGGCAAGCAAGGGGCGGGCGAGCTGAACTATTCATCCGACATCGACCCCATCCTGCTGTTCGATCCCGAAAAACTTGCGCGGCGCGATCGGGACGAGCCGGGAGAGGCGGCACAGCGTTATGCGCGGCAACTGGTGGAACTGCTGGGCCAGCGCACCGGCGAGGGATATGTGCTGCGGGTGGACCTGCGGCTGCGCCCCGCCAGCGAGGTATCGCCGCTGGCCATACCGTTCAACGCGGCTATCTCGCATTACGAAAGCAGTGCGCTGGCATGGGAACGCGCGGCCTTCATCCGCGCGCGTGCGGCGGCAGGCGATGTGGCGGCGGGCGAAGATTTCCTTGATGAAATCCGCTCCTTCGTCTGGCGCAAAAGCCTGGATTTCACCGCCATCGAGGAGGTGCGGCGTCTGACCATGCGCATTCGCGAGGCTTACAAGGGCACCCGCGAAGTCGGCCCCGGCTTCGACATAAAGAAGGGCCGCGGCGGCATTCGCGAGATCGAGTTTTTCGCGCAGACGCACCAGTTGATATACGGTGGCCGCAATCCCGCCCTGCGCCTGCGCGGCACGCGCGCGGCACTGGATGCGCTTGCCAAGGCAGAGATCATCGCCGCAGAGGACGCGCATGTTCTGGGCTCAAGCTACGATGCCTTGCGCACGATAGAGCAT
>JBASBA010000341.1:0-7777 GCA_049650885.1 Alteraurantiacibacter sp.
TGAGGCGCAAGCCGATTTCCCTCTTGCCATCCGCGCCCGACCCCCATATTGGGCGCATCTTGAATTTTCGGGGCCTTAGCTCAGCTGGGAGAGCGCAACACTGGCAGTGTTGAGGTCAGCGGTTCGATCCCGCTAGGCTCCACCATCGAAGCATTTTTTGAAACGGGCCCCGCCATTCGGGTGCTCACGCTGGCTGACGAGTTATCGTCCGCCGGCGTTTTTCGCATTCGGCGGATGTTCGCCGCACAGGAGCAAAAGTCGCGCATGTTCGATACGCTGTCCGATCGCCTGAATAACGTCTTTGACCGCCTGCGCGGTCGTGGTGCGCTGGGCGAACAGGATGTGCGCGATGCCATGCGCGAAGTTCGCGTTGCCCTGCTGGAGGCCGACGTTGCGCTGCCGGTGGCGCGTGATTTCATCGCCAGGGTTACAGAACGTGCTGTTGGCCAGGAAGTCCTGAAATCGGTCACGCCCGGCCAGCAGGTCATCAAGATCGTCAATGACGAACTGATCACGATGCTGGGCGGCGAGGATGACGGCGCTGGCGAAGCTTCGCCCATCAATCTGGATGTTCGCCCGCCGGCCGTGGTGATGATGGTGGGTCTGCAGGGTTCCGGTAAAACCACCAGCACGGCGAAGATCGCAAAGCTGCTGAAGGACAAGCAGGGCAAGAAGCCGCTGATGGCCTCGCTCGACGTAAACCGCCCCGCAGCGCAGGAGCAATTGGCTATCCTGGGTGAACAGGCGGGCGTTGCCACGCTGCCGATCGTTCAGGGCCAGCAGCCGGTGGATATCGCCAAGCGCGCGCTGGAATCTGCAAAGTTGCAGAATGTCGACGTTCTGCTGCTCGACACCGCAGGCCGCCTGCATGTCGACGAAGCGCTGATGGCCGAGATGAAGGCCGTGGCCGGCGTTTCCGACCCCGCCGAAGTGTTGCTGGTGGTAGACGCGCTGACCGGTCAGGATGCCGTCAACGTCGCGCAGAGTTTTACCAGTGAAGTGCCGCTTACCGGCGTTGTTCTCACCCGCATGGATGGCGATGCGCGCGGCGGTGCGGCGCTTTCGATGCGTGCCGTTACCGGCAAGCCGATCAAGTTTGCCGGTACGGGCGAAAAGCTGGACGCGATCGAACGCTTCCACCCCTCGCGCGTAGCCGATCGCATCCTTGGCATGGGCGATGTCGTCTCGCTGGTCGAAAAGGCCGCCGAAAGTATCAAGGCCGAGGAGGCTGAAGAACTCGCCAACCGCATGATGAAGGGCAAGTTCGACCTGAACGACCTTCGCAAGCAGTTGCAGCAGATGCAGAACATGGGTGGTCTGGGCATGTTGGCAGGAATGATGCCGGGCATGAAAAAGGCCAAGGCCGCAATGGCGGGCGCCGATATGGACGACAAGGTGCTGGTCCACATGGACGCCGTTATTTCGTCCATGACGAAGAAGGAACGCGCCAATCCCGCGCTGCTGAATGCCAAGCGTAAAAAGCGCGTCGCGGCGGGCAGCGGGCGCAGCGTGCAGGAGGTGAACAAGATCCTCAAGATGCACCAGGAAATGGGCCGCGCCATGAAGCAGATCAGGAAAATGGGCGGCATGAAGGGCCTTGCCGCCATGTTCGGCGCAGGCGGCGGCGGTGCCATGGGCGGGGCGCCCAGCGGTGCACCGGGTCTTCCCGGCGGCGGAATGCCCGGACTTCCCGGCGGGCAGATCCCGCCGGAAATGCAAGATGTTCTCAAAAAGAAATAATCAATTCAAGAATTTAGAATCGAAAGGTAAACTACAATGGCAATTTCACTTCGTCTCTCACGCGGCGGCGCCAAGAAGCGCCCCTACTATCGCATCGTGGCTGCAGACAGCCGCCGTGCGCGTGACGGCAAGTATCTGGAGCAGCTGGGCACCTACAACCCCATGCTTCCCAAGGATTCCGAAGAGCGCGTGAAGCTGAACGAAGATCGCATTCGTTACTGGCTGGGCGTTGGCGCACAGCCAAGTGACCGTGTTCTGCGCTTCCTGGATGCAGCCGGCATCATGGAGCGTGAAGCGCGCAACAACCCCAAGAAGGGCGAGCCTGGCGAGAACGCCAAGGAACGCGCTGAGGAAAAGGCCACCAAGGCTGCCGAAGCCAAGGAAGCTGAAGAAGCTGCCAAGGCCGAAGCCGAGGAAGCTGCAAAGGCACCTGCTGAAGAAGCACCCGCCGAGGAAGCTGCTGCCGAAGACGCTCCTGCCGAAGATGGTGCCGCTGCCGAAACTGCGGATACCGCCGAAGAAGCCAAGGAAGAAGCTCCTGCCGAGGAAGCTGCTGCCGAAGAAAAGTCCGAAGGCTGATCTGTTCGTTATCCCGGCACATGCCGGGGTGACGCATCAGGCACTCTGATATGACCGATACTGCACCCGTCACTCTGGCCGCCATAATTGGCGCGCACGGCGTGGCGGGTGAGGTGCGTCTGAAGCTGTTTGGCGAGGGTGTTGAGTCGCTGAAAGGCCACAAGACCTTCAACGATGGTGCCTTCACGCTGAAGAAGGTTCGGGACGATAACAAGGGCGGCGCGATCGCCCGTCTCGCCGAGGTCCAGAGCCGTTCTGCGGCGGAAAAGCTGCGCGGCACCACGCTTAGCGTACCGCGTGACGCCCTGCCGTCTCTGCCGGAAGACGAATATTACCACGCCGATCTGATTGGCCTTGCCGCAGCCTCCACCAATGGAGACGCATTGGGCGAGGTGATCGCCGTGCACAATTTTGGCGCAGGCGACGTGATCGAAATCCAGCGGCCACCTCAGGATGGCAAAACCGGCAAGACCTTTATGGTCCCCATGCGGGTGGAGGCGGTGCCCGCCTTTGATACCGAAACAATTACCGTATCGGAAGATTATGCCGACCAGTAACGCCTCCCTTGCAGCAAGCGTCCTATCACGTTAACACACTGATCGGGACGACAGACGAAGGATTGAGACCATGTGGCTTTTATGGGTTGTGCTGGCGATTGCCCTTATCGCGGCAATGTCCGGCGGGCTGGCGCTGGGTATGCACCTGCTGTTTCCCCGCATGGCAGAGCGGGCGCGTATTATGTGGGCCTCCGGTCTCGCTGCATTCCTCCCCAGGAGCCTCGCCTTCGGCGGCTTTTTCCTGCAGGGCAACGTCAGCGGAGACGACTTCTGGCTCAGCACGCTGGCGCTGGTCTTGCTGACATTCCTTATCCTCTCCGTCTGTTGCCTGCCGCCTGCCTATCTGGCGACCACGCGGCTGGCGCGTGGGAAGGGCGGCGCTGCACCCCGCATCGACGCGGACGAGCCTGAACTGATCGAGGGCTGACCTGCCTTCCCATCGGTTTGTGCGCTGCTGAATTGCGCAGCGGCGCTTTGGTGCCTAACGCTGCGGCATGATCGAGCAATACCTTATCTTCATCGCGGTAATCGTGATCCCGTTTCCTATCGGCTTTGCGCTGGCGCATTATCGGCCAGCCAGCCGCAACCTGAAGAATGCTGCGATCGCGGCGGTTCCCGTATCCCTGCCGTTCTTCGCATGGGCGCTATGGGTCACGCTGACAGAGGACATGACCTGCACCACTGAGCCTTGCGAGGACATGGCGACCCTGTGGGCGATTGCGCTATATGTTATCGGCGTGCTGACCGGCGTGACAGGCTTCGGCGTCGGCCTGCTCGGTGATTTCTATGCTCGTAAGCGGGCAGAGGAGCACGCCGAATGACCTTCGCCGCTACCATCCTTACGCTCTATCCCGAAATGTTTCCCGGACCCTTGCGCCAGTCCATCGCGGGTCGCGCGCTGGAGGAGCAGAAGTGGTCCATCGACACCATCCAGATCCGCGATTTCGCGACCGGCAAGCATCGCAACGTTGATGATACGCCAGCAGGCGGTGGTGCCGGCATGGTGCTGAAGGCCGATGTGCTGGGCGCAGCGGTAGGCCACGCCATCGCGCAGCAGCCCCGCGTGCCAATCCTGGCCATGACACCGCGCGGCACGCCAATCACCCAGGCGCGCATTCGCCAGCTTGCAGATGGCCCTGGCGTCACCGTGGTGTGCGGGCGTTTCGAAGGCTTCGACGAGCGGCTGTTCGACGCCTACCCGCAGATAGAGCAGGTGAGTTTGGCAGACATCGTCCTGTCTGGCGGAGAACCTGCCGCGCTGGCCATACTCGATGCTTGCATTCGCCTGCTTCCCGGCGTAATGGGCGCGGCTTCCAGTGGGGTAGAAGAATCGTTCGAGGACGGTCTTCTGGAATACCCGCAATATACCCGACCTCAGGAATGGGAAGGGCGCACGATCCCTGAAGTGCTGCGATCGGGGGATCATGCGAAAATCGCGGCGTGGCGAAAGCAACGCAGCGAGGAAGACACACGGTTACGCAGGCCGGACCTATGGGAGCGCCATGGTGGAGCTCCGGGCCAGTCTGCCTCTGATGCGCGGCAAAAAGATAAGGATTGACCAATGGGTCTGATTCAAGAGCTCGAGGCAGAAGCCATCGCAGCACTCAAAGAGGGAAAAGAAATCCCCGATTTCCGCGCCGGTGACACGGTTCGCGTCGGCGTTCGCGTCGTCGAGGGACAGCGCACCCGCGTACAGAACTTCGAAGGCGTTGTGATTGCGCGTTCGAACCGTTCGATCAACTCGAATTTCACCGTTCGCAAGATGAGCTTTGGCGAAGGTGTGGAACGTGTGTTCCCGCTGTATTCGCCCAACATCGACGCCATCACCGTGGTTCGCCGCGGTATCGTGCGTCGTGCAAAGCTGTACTATCTGCGCGGCCGCACCGGCAAGCGCGCACGTATCGCCGAACGTCGGGAAAACGTGGCCAAGTAAGGCCAGGGTTTTTCCAGCCGCACATCAAAGGGGCGGCTTCCCAAATGCGGAAGCCGCCCCTTTTTATTTGGCGCTGACAACGATCCGACCGGGATCGAAGGGTGACGAAGTAACCAGGGCGTCATCGACCCTGCTACGAAATCTGACCGCACGCGGTTATCATGGGCCTCCGCAACATGGTCATCGCCCGCTTAACCAGAAACAGCGTTGCGACAGCCCGCTTGCCTTTACCGGATGCACATGGTTGATGCCGGCGATGGGGTCCAGCAAGCTCAGTTTCAATGCCGCGTTCGCCATGGCCGTGGGCGGCATGATCGGCGGTGGTATCTTCGCCACGATGGGCGTGGTGATTTCCGTTGCCGGCAAGTGGGCCTGGGCCAGCTTCCTGATCGGCGGGATTATCGCACTGGCTACCGCGCACTCCTATTCCTGCCTGACCCGCCAGTTGGACAAGGCGGGCGGAGCTTTCGCTTATCTGCACGATCTGGGCCATGATGGTATTGCCCGTATGGTCGCCTGGGCGCTGATGCTGGGCTATACGCTGACGGTTGCGGTCTACGGCCATACCTTCGGTGCTTATCTCGCCTATGCCGTTGGTGGCCCTTCCTGGCTGCCGCAGGCCGCGGCCCTCGCTTCCATCGCCATTCTTGCGGGCGTTAACCTGCTGGGCGCAGGCGAAAGCAGTGTGCTGGAAATCGTGGTGGTGTGGGGCAAGTTGGCGATCCTGGTGGTGCTGGCGATCATTGGCCTTGCGCATTGGAACCCGGCGCAGCTTGTCGCCAGCGAAAGCAGCGCGTCGGGCATCGGTGGCGCCATTATCGGCGCTGCGACGGTGTTCATGGCGTACGAGGGTTTCCAGCTGCTGGCCTATGATTATGACGAGATGGAAAACGGACAGGAAGTGATCGGCAAGGTCATGATAACCGCCATACTTGTGACAATCGCGGTGTATATTCTGGTGGTGCTGGGCACGGCGATGCTGGTGGGCGGCAATGCCATCGTGGAGCAGCAGGAAATCGCCCTGGCTGAGGCTGGTCGCGCTGCGGCTGGAACGCCTGGCCTTGTCGCGGTTACAATTGCCGCGGTCTTCTCCACCGCCTCTGCCATCAACGCCACCATCTTTGCCACCGCACGGCTAGGTCGAGAAGCTGCCGAAGAAGACGATATGCCCGCGTTTTTCGGTAAAACCGACGGGGAAGGGGTGCCGTACGCAGGCGTTCTGGTGATCGCGGTGATCGCCAGCGCGCTGGCCTTTTTCGGGGCGCTGGAGCAGTTGGTGCAGGGTGCGAGCTTCGTCTTTCTTGCGGTGTTCGCCATCGTGAATGCCATCGCCTATATTCGCAATATCGCCCAGCGACCTGTCGCAATCGTCGGCTGCGCGGGGGCCGTGCTGGCCATCGTGTTGCTGGCGCTGCATCTGGCCGGTATCGTCTGAAACCGCCTTTGCTGTTGCATGTGCGAAAAGGCGCGTTAGCTAGCGCGCGTTGATCATTGGAGTGAAGTTGAAATGGGTTACCGGGTTGCAGTTGTCGGAGCGACGGGAAATGTCGGGCGCGAAATGCTCGCCATCCTTGCCGAGCGGGAATTTCCGATGGACGAGGTTGCCGCCGTAGCCTCCTCCCGTTCTACCGGAATGGAGATCGAAGTCGGCGACAGCGGCAAGATGGTGAAGTGCAAGAACCTTGAGCATTTCGACTTTACCGGCTGGGATATGGCCCTGTTCGCCTGCGGCAGCGCGGCCACGAAGGAATATGCGCCCAAGGCCGCCGCTGCGGGCTGCGTGGTGATCGACAACTCCAGCCTCTATCGCATGGACCCCGATGTGCCGCTGATCGTGCCGGAAGTGAACCCGGATGCGATCGACGGCTATAAAAAGCGCAACATCATCGCCAATCCTAACTGCTCCACGGCGCAGATGGTGGTGGCGTTGAAGCCCTTGCACGATGCCGCGAAGATCAAGCGCGTCGTCGTTTCCACTTACCAATCCGTTTCGGGTGCGGGCAAATCCGGCATGGACGAACTGTTCGAGCAAAGCCGCGCCATCTTCGTCGGTGACAAGCCTGAGCCGCAGACCTTCACCAAGCAAATTGCTTTCAACGTCATTCCGCACATCGATGTGTTCATGGATGATGGTTCCACCAAGGAAGAGTGGAAGATGGTGGTGGAGACAAAGAAGATCCTCGACCCCAAGGTAAAGGTGTCCGTCACCTGTGTGCGGGTGCCGGTATTCGTGGGCCATTCCGAGGCGATCACCATCGAATTCGAGAACGAGATTTCCGCAACCCAGGCGCAGGACATCCTGCGCGAGGCGCCCGGCATCATGCTCGTCGACAAGCGTGAGGACGGTGGATACGTCACCCCGGTAGAGGCTGCCGGCGACGGCGCCACCTACATCAGCCGCGTGCGCGAGGATTCCACGGTCGATAACGGGTTGATCCTGTGGTGCGTCTCGGACAATCTGCGCAAAGGGGCTGCGTTGAACGCGGTCCAGATTGCCGAACTGCTCGGCCGTCGTCACTTGCAGAAAGGATAACGCCCATGCGTCGCCTCGCCCTTATTGCCCTTCCGCTGATGCTTGTCGCGTGCGGAGATGCTTCTGATGGTTCCGCAGACGGAAGCGGGCAGGTGGCCGATCCCGCGTCGGCTGAAGAAAATCCGCTGGCCGATGCGGCGATAGATTTGCAAGGCACCGGCATCGTCATCCCGGCGCAATCGGGATTTGAGGAGCTGGCCGTACCCTTCGGCTCCGCCCGTGCGCCGACAGAGGCGACGCTGGGCAATGTGCTGGGCAGCGCCGTGGACGAAAGCGATACGCCAGACGATTGCGGTCTGACTTTCACCAGCTACGAAGGCTTGAGCCTGAAATTCCGCGATGGGCAGTTTGTCGGTTATTTCGCGGAGCCGCCTTATGTGCCGGAAACCACGCGTGCCGCCATGCTGACGGATGAAAATATAAGTCTGGTTGACG
>JBASBA010000342.1:0-1930 GCA_049650885.1 Alteraurantiacibacter sp.
GTCTATGATTTTGAAACGCACCGGGAGACCATCATGCCCCTTTTTTCCGCTTTTATTTTCTTATTCTCCGTTGCGAGCCATATGCCGGTGGCGCCGCCAGTTAAGACTGAGGCTGCGACGCCATCGCAGACCTCGCAGGCCGAGACCACCCCAGAGGCGCGAGTCTTGCTGGTGTCCTGCAATCCGTCAATCCAGCGGTGCTACTGACAGGGGTCTCTCGGAGGCGGTCCGCTCTGAGCGGGTCGGGTCTCCCAAGCCAGAAAACGCGAGTGTGCCATGCTCAGTTTCGGTCCGCTTTTTTGGATGTTCTTCTTCATCGGAGCCGTCACGCTCTGGCTTGAGGCGCATCGGTTGTTCCATGACCCGGAGCTTGGGTTGGTCTTGTCGAAGGGGCGCTTCCCCCGGCTATCGGGCATCGGCTACAACCATCTCTCGACCACGCGCACGTACAACCGAGGTTATTACTTCTATGTCGGTAGTTTCGTCGCGATCTATGCGGTTTCGGTATTCTCCATCGAAATCGGCGAGATGTGGATCAGGGCGGGCAATGCCGTGCAGCAAAATGGCGGGCAGGGCGAGCTTCCCTTCACCAACCCTACCGGGTCGCTCACAAGCGGCACTGCGAGCCCTTGGCCGATGGCCGTAGCGCTGGCCATGATCAGCCTGCTGTCGGCGCGCAACCAGGCCGGCAAGACACTACGCGCTGTCGAGATGATGTTCCGCAACTACGCGCATCGCCTCGCAGGCATTCCCAATAGCATCTACCGGCTGGTAACTCGGCTCGGCCGCGTCGATTACGGCAAAGCGATCGAAGGCAGCGAAGCCCCCTTCCTTGACATGTTTGACACCGCCTTCGGCCGCATGGCAGCCGCCTGCGCCGATGTAGCCGTCAGCCGGCAGCGGCTCGAATTCGCGCGCAACGATTTCAAGGCCATCGACGCGCTCGAACCGGCCGTCTGCGGTGCCTTCCAAGACATCGTCTTTCCTATCAACGAGACCACCGAGACGATGCAGCGCCTGCTCAAGGATCAAACCAAGGAATGCGAGACGTTGACCAAGAAGCTGCGAAAGGCGCTCGATGCGAAAGAGGCTGACCCCACGCTCGAGGACCTGCGGGCCATCGCGGCGGCGGGCCGGGATTGCCTGCGCAACCTAAAGGCCCTCCTCGCCGTGCTCTATTCCCAGACCGAAGCCGAGGACATCGGCAGCATCCATCCGCCCATCAATCGGGTGCTAGAGGAACTCAAGGCACCTGACCGCTTTTTTCTCAAGGACAAGGTTGTTGTTTCGGTCCTGTTCACGGTCTTCGCCTTCTTCATCCTCTACCCGGCGTGGCGGCTGTTCGGCTTCTACGCCGACGGCCGCGCACAAGGCCGCACGATAGTCGATGTCATCTATGCGGATTTCGGGTTCGTCATGCAGCGCGCCGCGCAGGACATCCTGCCCATGGCGGTGCTCTTCATGCTCGTGTCGGTGACCACGCTCTCGATCCGGCGCAACCAGGTCGACAGCGAAAATTGGACCGACTGGTGGCTCGTGAACATACCGATCACGCGCCTGCTCAAGGCCGTCGCTTTTCCCGCGCTTTTCGCAGCGATCGGAAGCGCCGCAACGATCCTCGTCGTGCAGGTGCTAATCACCTTTCTCGGCGGTAGCCTCACGCTTTCGACGCTGGTCGATGACATTATGATCCCGCTATTGCCAATCTTCCTAATCCATATACTGCTTGCGCACTTTATCGGGCTGGCGGCGCTGTTCGTGGCGGACCAGCATCTTAAGATGTCTTGCTGGAAGACGGTGGGGACCGCCGCCTTCTTCTTTCTGCCTTTCGGCTTCGCGGTGCTCGTTGGACAACTTCTGACGACGCCGGGAGCACCGCTTCCAAACGAGCAAGATTTTGAGACTGCGTTGCTTTTGCACCAAGGTATCC
>JBASBA010000343.1:0-6752 GCA_049650885.1 Alteraurantiacibacter sp.
GACCTGTGCACCCCTGGGCGGGCTGCCGGTCTTGTAATCTACAATTGCCAAAGTGCCATCGGCCAGCGTGTCAATCCGGTCGGCCTTGCCGAAGATGCGAACACCGCGGACATTCATCTCTCCCCATTGTTCGATGGCAGCGGGGATCCGGTCCGGGTTCTCGCGGATTTCCTGCTCCACCCATTTCAGTGCGGCCATCAGGCGCGGGCGCCACAGTGCGCGCATCAGCGGATGGGCGGACATGGCACCAAGGTTTTGCTCCGCCAGTTCTTCCAGCGTGCCCTTCCCCTCGTGCCAGTCTTCCAGGATCTTATGCGCGAGTTCACCCTGCCACGCGGGGGTTGGCGCTGCATCAAGGTGATCCAGATCATTCAGGCGGAGCAGTTTGGAAGCATAATACTGATATGGATCGGACCGCAGGCGATCCAGCGCAGTCACGCTGATATCCTGTCGACGGATTTCGGCAGACGGGCATGGTTGGGGCCGGGGATAATGTGGCAATTCCATCGGTGCCGGTTCCAGCGCGCGCGCCATTTCCACGATTTCTTTATCCTCGTGCCGCTCCACCAGATCCTCCCCCAGCAAGGCGCGCACGCGCAGCAGGAAGCGAGAGGCGATGGCCGGTCCAGCCAGATCGCGGCGCGACCGCGTCAACACCACGTGGGGTGCGCCAAGTGCGCCTGCCAGATCATGTGCGGAAAGCCCGATGCGGAAATCCGCACCCGGAACACCCAGCACCCGCAGCACGCCGGGTGCCAGTAATGCATCCGTCGCGGGGCGCGGTGGCCAGGTGCCTTCATTCAGGCCAGAGCAGATCACCAGGTCTGCCCGCGTCATGCGCGCTTCCAGCAGGCCGTAAATCGCCACGCGGGGATGGCCGCCATAGGGCGGGCGCACGGCTGTACGGTCCATCGCATCGCGCAGCACGCGCGGCAGATCATCAGCGTCTATCGGCATGGAGACGTCGCGGGCGTGGCGGCGCAAATCCTCCACGAAGCTGGAAAGGGCGCGGCCATCCTCGCGGGCCCACAGTGCTTCCCCGCACAATTCCTCTCCCGCGCCAGCCAGCAGGTCCAGCCATTTCGCCAGCTCGACAGTCTCGCCAGGCTCAAGCAGGGGCGCCAGCTTCTGCTCCACCTGTTGCCACCACGGCTCCACCCCGGCTTTCTTGGCCAGCGGGCGCAGCGGAATGAAACCCGGAGCCTTGCGCGGGCCTCTCAGCAGCAATTCAAAGCGGCGCGCTGCGCGCAACCAGGCCGCTCTATCCTCTCCCGCAGCAACAAGCGGATGTTGCAACAATGCCATCAGCGGAACCGGCGCAGCAGCCTCCGCAGCGACTTCCGCCAGCAGTAGAACCACGCGCCCCGCTGCTGTCTCGCCCAAGGGGCGTCCGGCGGAATCATCGGCTGCGATATGCCAACGCCGCAAATGCTGCACCACGCGCCCTGCCAATCCGCGATCGGGCGTGACGACAGCCACGCGTTTTTCAGGTTCCTCCAATGCCTGCCGCGCCAGCAGGGCGATGGCTTGCGCCTCCTCCTCCGGATTGGCAGTCTCCACCAGGCGAACACCCGCCATGCGGCGTTTGGCGGCAGGCAAAGTAACCCACGCCTTGCTCGCCTCTGGCGGTAGAAACAGGCTGGAGATGGCATGTGTTCGTTCCGGCGGCCCCTTGGCCACACCGGCGCGATGCCATTGCTGCACTTCCGCCCGGTTCACGCCCATGCGGTTCAGCAGCAATTTGAGGTGGTATTGCGGGTGGGTCAGCGCATCGCCGCTGGTAAACGGCGTTTCGTCGGAAGCATTGCCCGCACTGCCCAGTTCATCCCACACCGCATTCTCCATCGAAAGATCGAGATCGGGCAGGACGACAGCGCCCTGCGGCAGTTCAGAAACGGTGCGCAGCAATCGTGCCAGCGCGGGTGCGGCGCTGGTTACACCGGCGGCTACGATGGGCGTGGGTGGCGGATTGGTTCGCATCCTACGCGCAGCTTCGCGGAAAAGAATATTTCGGCGGGCAGCGGCATCGCGCTCTCCCCGCTTGTCCAGTTCCGCCAGCCACAATCGCTGAATAGTGGCAAACAGGTGGAGATTGGCGCGCCAGTGATCGGACAGATCTCCGACAAGATCGATCACACGGTGGGATAGCAATTCATCCGGGGCGATTTCTTCCACCAGCAATCGGTCCATCACCTGGCCGGTTTCCAGCGCCAGGGTCAGCAGCGCAGCACCCCGCGGCGCCTTCTCCCCGCCGACTTCGCGGATCAGCGCAGCAAGGCGAAGCCAGCGATAGGTGGGGTCGGCGGCAGACGGAATTGACGCGCCAGCGCCCAGAGAATCGAACAATGGCCCCAGCGATTCGTCCAGGTCCAGATCGCCCACCAGCACCATACGCGGCATCAGCAGGCCCGCGCTGCCGGTTTCACCTGCATGGCGGACGAATGCCTCTGACATCGTGCGCGCCGCGCGGGCGCTTGGCAAAAGCAGTGTCAGCCGCGCAAGGCCGAAGTCCTCATCCGCGTAGCGTGGCGCAAGGCCTGCAACCAGTGCATCGGCAAATCCGCGATGCGCCGCGATGGAATATATTTGTGGTGTCTGAATGCTTTGCTGCCCTGCCATCAGTGAAAACTAGTCGCGGTGTCAGCCAATCGAAAGCGCCTCTTCCGTTGGTTTGATTGCTTGCGGAGTGCCGACTTCAAACCATTGGCCGGTAAAGGCGACGCCATACAAACGATCCTCGGCTATCGCACGGCTCCAGAACAGGTTTGTTGAAAACGCACCTTCGGGCGCATCCCGCATCAGCCGTTTTGAAATCAGCTGGATACCGGTAAAGATGTAAGGGGCAATCCGGCCTGATGCACGGCGACGCAAAAGGCCGCTGGCATCCATGTGGAAATCGCCCTTGCCGCTGAAATTGTGCGCCGCCTTGTGCGTTACCAACAGCAACAGCGCATCCATCTTTTCCGGGTCCCAATGTGCCGATAGATCAGCAAAGGCATTTACTGGCCCGTCCAGCCAGATATTGTCGGAATTCAGGCAGAAGAACGGATCGGCCAGATGTTCCTCCGCCTTTACGATGCCGCCGCCGGTTTCCAGCAACTGGGCCCGCTCATCCGAAAAGATCACCTGCGGCGCTGTGCGGTTTTTCAAATGCGCCTCAAGCGAATCGGCCAGGTAGTGCACATTGATAACGGCGCGGGCAACGCCGGCCTCTGCCAGCTTGTCCAGCGCATGATCGACCAATGGCTTTCCCGCCACGCGCACCATCGGCTTTGGCTGTGTCGCGGTAAGGGGGCGCATACGCTTGCCCATTCCGGCGGCCAGCACCATTGCGGTATCGCTAACCAGCTTGCTCACCCCAATGTCCCCCCATTTGCGGCACGAATCTCGTCCGGCACATTGGCGGAAAACCAGCGCGCCACCGGCGCCAGCGCAGGATGGGCAAGATCACGCTCCATCGCTTCCCACACGCGCGGAATCATTGCCAGATAGCGGTCTTTCCCGTCACGCTTCCACAAGCGGGTGAAGATGCCCACGATCTTGGCATTACGTTGCGCACCAAGGCGGGCGTAATCCCCATCGAATTCGGCATCCACTGAGAGGCGGGAGCGGTAATGGTCCAGCATGTCCTGCTCCAGGTTCGGCGACACATCCCGGCGGGCATCCTGCAGCAATGAAACAAGATCGTAGGCGCGGTGACCTACCAGGGCATCCTGAAAATCGATCAGGCCCTGTTCGCCTGCATATTCACCGTCCGATGCCAGCAGCATGATGTTTTCCGCGTGATAATCGCGCAGCACCGTCACACCCGGTTGCTGGCGCATCAGCAAAGGCGCCAGCGCCTCTCGCCAGGCGGCAGAGAAGCTCATCGCGTCAACTTCGATACCCGCAGCATGGCAGAACCAATCTGGAAACAGCGATACCTCGCGCAGGTAAGTTTCAAGCGAGTAAGGCTTGAACGGACCGGGCGGCCGCTGATGCAACTCCACCAGCGCTTCCACCGCGTCACGATATGCGCGCGCTTCGTGTGCCGGATTCTGGTCCAGCCAGTCGCGCATATGATCATGGCCAAAATCCTCGATCAGCACGAGGCCACGCTCTGGCGCTTCGGCCAAAATTCTTGGCGCGCGCAAACCCTGCTCGTTCAGCCACTTCCCGACATGCAGGAAAGGACCCGGATCCTCGTGCGGGGGCGGCGCGTCCATCAACATGGCGCGATTGTCGCCGCTGCGGATGCGGAAATAGCGGCGAAAGCTGGCATCGCCGGGCAGCGGATCGATTTGCGCGCCGTGCCAACCGGCATCGGCAAGGAATTGATCGACGCCTGCGGGAAGTTTGCTGGTCATGGCAAGCGTCCTTGCCAAGCCGCGCCACTTTCCACAATCGCCTTGCGCCCATTACCCGCCGTTTCCAGCGTTATTTGCAGGCATTCCGGCTGATTTGCAAAGCCACCGGCGTTTTCTGGCCACTCTGCAATCAGGACGGCGCCATCGCGGTAGTCGTCCAGCCCCAGCTCCTCGGCCTCCGACGGGTGATCGAGTCGATAGAAATCGGCATGTACGATGGGGGGCGAAAGGTGATCATACACCTCGATTATCGTGAACGTCGGCGATGGCACCTCACCCTTGTGACCCAGAGCCAACAGAATGGCGCGAGACAGGGTCGTCTTGCCGGCGCCCAATCCGCCCGACAAGGCAAGAACATCGCCGGGTCGAACCGTGGCCGCCAGACGCTGACCAAACCTGTCCATCGCCTGCAAGTCTGGCAGATCGACGATCAAGGCAATTTCACCGTTGCAGTGGTGCCTGCGCCTTTTTCGGATTGCACTTCCAGCCTGCCGCCGTGTGCTTCGATCAACTGGCGTGCAAGCGGCAGGCCAAGGCCGCGCTTGCCTTCCTTGCCGTCACTGTCCCTCAGCCGATAGCCGTCCAGCGCCCGTGCCAGTTCGCTGGGCCGCATGCCGATACCATTATCGGAGATCACGATCCGCGCGCCTGACTTGCGCCGCGAAAGTGCCACCAGGATGCGGCCATTTTCCGGCGTGGCGGTGATGGCATTATCCAGCAGATTGCCGATTGCGCGGCTCAACTGGCGCCGATCCGCCTGCACGCTGCCGGCGCTCTTGTCGCCGCGCAGGTCGAGCGTGACGTTCTTCGCCTCGATCGCCTCTTCGCGGGCGCGCACCACTTGCGTGGCGAAGGTCAGCAGTTCCACCTCCTCTGTGGCGATCGGCAGGAGTCCGGCCTCGCTCTGCGTCAGGTCCAGAACGCTTTCGATCTGCTGCGAGAGCCGCTCTACCGAAGCAATAATTGCGCCGATATAGTCCTTGCCCTGATCTGAAAGCTCTCCGGCAACGCCGGTTTGCAGAAGCTCGGCAAAGCCGCCGATGGACGTGAGCGGGGTGCGAAATTCGTAAGACATATTGGCAAGGAAGCGTGTTTTCACCGCGTCGGCTTCCTCCAGCGCCTGATTACGCTCGCGCAGGGCATCTTCCGCCTTGGTGGAATCGGTGACATCCATCACAGTCAACAGGCCGTTGCCATCGGGCAGCGGAACGCCCGCGAATTCCAGCGTGCGGCCATCGGACAGCACTACCCTGCCCCCGCGCTGCTTGCGATCCAGGGTCGCGGCACGCACCACCTCTCCGATCGCCTTGCGCTGTGCCGGACGGGCAAGCCTGTCTCCGATAAGGTCCAGCAGCTTGTCCACATGCGGATGCTTGTCAAAAAAGTCTTCGGGCAGCGCCCAGATCGCCGGGAAGCTGCGGTTCCACAATTGCATCCGACCATCCGGCGTAAACACGGCAAGCGATTCGAAAAGCGAATCGAATGTGGCCGTACGGGTGCGAAGCAAGGTGTCACGTGTGGCGGAAAGGGCGAGCTGCTCGCTCCGATCCTCGGCCACCAGAACCAGCCCGCCATCCGGCAATGGCTGGGCAACGATGCGCAGGTGCGTGCTGTCTGGAAGGGTCCAGGCGTCCTCGACAGGGGCATCCTGGGTAAACCAATGCCCCATTTCGGCCCGCCATTCCGGAAAGTCGCGCCTTTCAGGCAGCCTGCCTGCATCACGAGCCAGATCAAGGAAACGATCAAAGTTGGGCGGATCGACCGGCGTGGCCTGCGGCAGCGCGAAAATCCGCTGGAAGGGCTGGTTCGCAAACGCCAGCCTGCGGTCTGGATCGAATTGGGCAACGCCGATGGAAAGCTGGTCCAGCATGGACCGCTGCGCAGCACGAAACGCGCGGAATGCGCGGGTCTGTTCTTCCATTTCCTCGATGTCGATGGCGTATCCGGCCACACCCTCTTCACCCAGCGGCAGATCGCTGACGCGCAGCGTACGGCGCTGGTTGCCCACCGTTGCCTGCACAATTCGCTCCACCGGCAAATCCCGGCTGTGTGCCTGCCCGGCGACTTGAGCTGCGGTCAGACCGTCCGTGGTTTCCACCAGCTCGATCTGTTCCTCCACGACTTTAACAGCATCCTTCGCGCCGACCGCAGCGACATATGCACTGTTGACGAGACGCAGGTCCATTTCCGGCCCGCGGAACCACATGGGCATTGGCGCGGCTTCGATCAGGCCCACCAGCGCGGCAAAATCATTGCGCGCTCGGCCAGTCTCCTCCCGCAAGCGCGAAAGTTCTCCCTGACTGTCGGAAAAATCGAACCACCACACCAGCGCCGCACCGCCAGAAGCGATAACGGTATCGGCCAATTGTCCGCGAACTGCCAGGCTCTTGTTCGATCCTTTAGGGG
>JBASBA010000344.1:0-3933 GCA_049650885.1 Alteraurantiacibacter sp.
TCGCAGTGGTCATCGCACTGGTTGTGCTGCTGATCTTTGACTGGTCGTTGCTGGGCTGGCCGTTGCTGGCCCTGTCAGCCGGTGTTTTTGCATTTTTCCGCGATCCGGAACGTGTCGTTCCACAGGGGGAGCGTTTGCTGGTTTCCCCGGCAGACGGACTGGTGTCCCTGATTGCGCAGGTGCCGCCGCCGCCGGAATTGCAATATGATACAGAGGATGGCGGACGCGGTCTGGGAACAGAGCCTGTCACGCGCATCTCGATCTTCATGTCCGTGTTCGATGTTCATATCAATCGGTCCCCGATTGCCGGAACAATCAGGCGCATTGTCTACATTCCCGGTCGCTTCATGAACGCGGATCTCGACAAGGCGAGCGAGGAGAACGAGCGCCAGCACGTGTTGCTGACGCGGGGCGATGGTATGCCGATCGGCTTTACGCAGATAGCGGGGCTGGTTGCGCGGCGGATCGTGCCGTTCGTCAAGCCGGGAGACATCGTGGCAGCCGGGCAGCGGATCGGCCTGATCCGGTTCGGCAGCCGTGTTGACCTGTACCTGCCTGCAGGAACGGAACCCAAAGTGCTGCTGGGCCAGCGCGTGATTGCAGGCGAAACCGTCCTGGCCGAAATCGGCTCGGCCGGATTGCTGGAAGGAGTTAGCCAATGAGGCCCGGTGAAGACGATATGAATGATTATGACGACGACAAGACCGCGCCTGCCGGCCCCGCATGGCTGGGACCAAAAGCCAGCGAGGATGAGCGGGTAACGCGATCACGCGGAGGGAAGGGCCTGTCGCTGCGCGCAGTGCTGCCCAATGCTATTACGGCGGCCGCCTTGTGCTCTGGCCTCACCAGTATTCTGTTCGCCATTGGTGGCGAGTGGGAGAAATCCGTCTTCGCCATGATCCTTGCCGGCATCCTTGATATGATGGACGGGCGAATTGCCCGTCTCCTCAAAGCGCAATCGCGCTTCGGTGCCGAGCTGGACAGCCTTTCAGATTCGGCCAGTTTCGGAATTGCGCCAGCACTTGTTCTCTACATCTGGTCTCTTGGTGAATTGCCGCGCTTCGGATGGCTTGCAGCACTGGCCTATGCCATTTGCTGCGCCCTGCGCCTGGCCCGGTTCAACGCGCAGATCGATGTGGAGGAGCAACCGCACAAATCGGCCGGATATCTCACCGGCGTTCCTGCGCCGATGGGGGCGGGCTTTGCCTTCATGCCCATGTATCTGTGGCTGGCAACCGGGGAAGAGTTTTTCCGTGACCCGTGGCTGGTCGGGCCGTGGGTCATCGCGATCGCGGTTTTGATGGTGTCGAACCTTGCCACGCCAAGCTGGAAATCTGTCAGCCCCTCCGGCGATTTCAAGCTTGCTTTCATCGCACTGGCCGGCCTGCTGGTGGGCGGCTTGCTAATCGAGACGTGGTGGACGCTGGTATTGATCGGCGTCGTTTATCTGGCTCTTATTGCGTGGTCCGTAATGGGCTATGCCAAGGTGAAGCGAGCACGGCAGTCTTCGGCGACGCAAGAAAAGGACACCGGCATCACGCCGCCAGCAGCGTAAAAGCCTCCTGCGGGCGACGAATTGGGCGAGGGGCGGCGATTGTCGCGCGATCAATAGCAGCCAGTTCGTGCCGAATTTCACACCAGCGGACAAGCGCGTAGCGGATCGAGGCATGGCAT
This sequence comes from Alteraurantiacibacter sp., assembly GCA_049650885.1. GTDB lineage: Bacteria > Pseudomonadota > Alphaproteobacteria > Sphingomonadales > Sphingomonadaceae > Alteraurantiacibacter. The sequence continues at coordinate 1,675 of JBASBA010000344.1, forward strand.
GACAGCAAGGAGATCGCCGCCACGAGGCCGAAGAATGCCGAAATTGCGATAGCTATTGTCATTGTTCGAGGCCCCACTGCCCAAGCTGATTGTTTGTTCCTGTTGCGTTCTATGTTCCACTTTCGTTCCAGCGGGTCAAGCGATTTGTTCTGCCTGTGTTCCGCATCTGATATTTGAGGGTGGTAATTCGCGCCACCGTGGGCTAATGGCCCGACCGCCTGTAGGGTTGAAGCGATTCCCGTTTTATCCGCGCAGGCAAATCCACATGGAAGGCACTGACATACCGGTGCCGCCCGCGGGAGAAATTCCAAGGGCCGGTTCCCCGTCTTCCAGAGGTTCAACCGGAAAGGAATTTACTTATGGCGGCTCCTACCGTCACGATGCAGCATTTGATCGAGGCCGGCGCACACTTCGGCCACCAGACCCACCGCTGGAACCCGCGCATGAAGCCGTATATCTTCGGCAGCCGCAACGGTGTTCACATTATCGACCTTTCGCAGACCGTGCCCCTGATGGCGCGCGCGCTGGACTTCGTTTCTTCCACCGTGCGGGCTGGCGGCAAGGTTCTGTTCGTCGGCACGAAGCGCCAGGCGCAGGAGCCGATCGCACAGGCTGCGCGTTCGTGCGGTCAACACTTTGTCAACCACCGCTGGCTGGGCGGCATGCTCACCAACTGGAAGACGATCTCGCAGTCAATCAAGCGCCTGAAGGCCTTGGAAGAGCAGCTGGCCGGCGACACCTCGCTGATCACCAAGAAGGAAGTCCTGCAGCTGACGCGTGAGCGTGACAAGCTGGAACTGTCCCTCGGTGGTATCCGTGACATGGGCGGCATTCCGGACGTTATGTTCGTTATCGACGCCAACAAGGAAGACCTCGCCATCAAGGAAGCCGGCGTTCTCGGCATTCCGGTGATCGGCGTGCTCGACACCAATGTTGACCCGAGCGGTATCGCTTTCCCGATCCCCGGTAATGACGACGCCAGCCGCGCCGTGCGCCTTTACTGCGATGCGATTGCCAAGGCTGCCAGCACCGGTTCGACCGAAGGCGTGGTGGATTCAGGAGCCGATATCGGCGCTATGGATGCCCCACCTGCCGAGGCTGCTGTTGCCGAGGCTCCTGCTGAGGAAGCCCCAGTTCAGGAAGCCAAGGCTGAAGAGACCAAGGCCGACGCCTGAGTTCTGTTGTGAATGCGTGGTGTAAGCGGCGCGTCACATTCGACGTACAATGGACCGGTTCATCATGGCCCTTTGCGGAGCCGATGAACCGGCATCCAGTTTAATTTGAAGGAATGACACATGGCTGCATTTTCCGCATCCGACGTGAAAGCCCTGCGCGAGAAAACCGGCGCGGGCATGATGGACGCCAAGAAGGCACTCGAAGCTACCGACGGCGACATCGAAGCTGCAATCGACGCATTGCGCGCCAAGGGTCTGGCTACCGCACAGAAGAAGTCCAGCCGTACTGCGGCAGAGGGCCTCGTGGGCGTTGCTGTAGAGGGCACCAATGGCGTTGCCGTTGAAGTGAACTCCGAAACCGACTTCGTCGCCAAGAACGATCAGTTCCAGGATTTCGTCCGCAAGACGACCGATATCGCCTTGAAGATGGACAGTGACGATGTCGAAGCGCTGAAGGCTGCATCCTACCCCGACGGGGGCACCGTTGCCGACAAGCTGACCGACAATGTCGCCACCATTGGCGAGAACCAGCAGGTTCGCCGCATGAAGAGCGTCTCGGTCTCGCAGGGTGCGATCGTGCCATACGTCCACAATGCGGCCGCTGAAGGCCTTGGCAAGATCGGCGTTCTCGTCGCTCTTGAAGGCGACGCCAGCGACGATGTTTTGCAGGCGCTGGGCAAGGATATTGCACAGCATGCTGCCGCCATGTTCCCGCTCGCTCTTGATGCTGACAGCCTTGATGCGGACGTGATCGCCCGTGAACGTGCCATCGCACAGGAAAAGGCTGCCGAAAGTGGCAAGCCTGAGAACGTGCAGGAAAAGATGGTTGAAGGCGCGGTGAAGAAATACGCCAAGGAAAACGCGCTGCTTAGCCAGATCTTCGTGAAGGATGGCAAGGCAACTGTTGAAGAGCATGTTGCCCGTACCGCCAAGGAAGCCGGCGCCACCATCAAGCTGACGGACTATGTCCGCTTCCAGCTGGGCGAAGGCATCGAAAAAGAAACCAGCGATTTCGCCGCAGAAGTTGCGGCTGCCGTTGGCGGCTGATCTACTGCTTCTTGCAGGACTTCGAGAGGCCGTCGAA
>JBASBA010000345.1:0-1702 GCA_049650885.1 Alteraurantiacibacter sp.
CCTTTGATCGGTTCAACATCCGATAGTGGATCGCGGCAGCATCGGCCGCGCGGGCAAGCAGTCCATCGAATGCGTCAACTTCGCGAACAAGATGGCCCTTGCCCAAACCACCAATAGCCGGATTGCAGCTCATCGCGCCGACTGTGGCAGCATCAAATGTGACAAGGGCTGTGCACACCCCGGTGCGCGCCGCGGCTGCCGCTGCCTCGCAACCGGCGTGTCCACCGCCAATAACTATGACATCAAAATCACTCATTTCGCCACATCATCTACCTCATCTGTTTCACGTGGAACAGACTATTTTCCGATGCAAAAGCGACCGAATAGCGTGTCGAGGACATCTTCAGTAGAGGTTCGCCCAACCAGCGCGTCAAATGCTGTGCGGGTACGGCGTAGGTTCTCGGCTACCAAGAGTGGATCTTGCTCTGCCTCTGCAAATGTCAAACACTCCAATGCCTCACCAAGTCGTTGACGTTGCCGCGCGTTGAGCGCCGCCGCTCCAGGCTTTGGCATGGTAGACCGGCCTGCTTCAATCAACGCATTTCGCAGGTCATCCATGCCCTCCCCCGTATGGGCCGAGACTGAGAAGTCAGGGTCATTCTTCCTGACAACGTCCAAGCGATCAATCTGCGGTGCGATCTCCCAACACCCACTCGGCCCCTCGCCTTCATTACCGAGCCAGAGAACGAGATCGGCCTTGGCGATCTCGCTGTGCGCGCGTGAGATACCGATGGACTCGACTGCGTCCTCACTATCATCACGCAGTCCGGCCATATCTGAAAATGTGAAAGGTATTCCAGACATCGCCACGGATTGGGTCAGCACATCCCGCGTAGTGCCTGCAATATCCGCGGTGATCGCAACCTCGCTGTCCAACAGGGCGTTGAAGAGGGTCGACTTCCCTGCGTTTGGCGGACCAGCAAGTGCGACGCGAAACCCCTCTCGCAGAATCTCTGCATGTGGCGCATCCAGGCTTGAGCGCAGCTTTTGTGTGAGTTCGATGAGTGCGCCGGCGAAGCTCTCCGGCAGGCTATCTACATCATCTTCGTCATCGAAGTCCAGGACGGCTTCGATTTGTGCAGAAAGTCGGAGAAGTTCTTCGCGCCAGTCTTCCACCTTTCGAGACAACGCCCCGCCCGCCATTGCAAGTGCACTGCGGCGCTGAAATTCCGTCTCCGCAGAAAGCAGATCCGCGAGGCCCTCTGCCTCAGCCAAATCAATCCGGCCATTGGCGAAAGCGCGGCGCGTAAACTCGCCTGGCTCTGCCCGTCGGCAACCCTGTATTTCGCCAATAGCGCGTTCCATAACTGCGATGACAGCGCGCCCGCCGTGGCAGTGAAACTCCGCCAGATCCTCTCCGGTTACAGAGCGTGGTCCGGGAAAGAACAATGCCAGCCCATCATCAAGTGTTTCACGTGAAACACTGCGGAATGTGGCCCGCTTGGCGCGGCGTGGCACAGGGACGGTCCCCACGATGGTCTCAAGAACATTCCGGACGTTCGGCCCTGTTACACGGATCACGCCGATCCCTGCAGGGGCTTGCCCGCTGGAAAGTGCAAAAATCGTTCTCATGTCCTGATCTAGTCAGCACAATCCTTGGTGGTACCGCTGGAACCCATGGCCCCAGCCTTACCCGCGCTTTCCATAAAGTTCTGAAACATCTTCAATCCCATCTGACCCATAGGAGCGACCTGCTTCGCAT
>JBASBA010000346.1:0-7587 GCA_049650885.1 Alteraurantiacibacter sp.
ACTGAATATGCAGCCTGGCACGAAACCCTGCGCCACGATGGCCACCATGATGACAAGCACATGAGGGAAAGCGTGGACCCTATCGTCACCGCGGGTCTCGTCGACTTCATAGACGTGGATCACGAAATTGCCCCCGGCATCCATGCAGAGCCCAGCCCCGGCCATATCCACGTGATGATTGAAAGCCAGGGCGAACGCGCCGTTATAACGGGAGACCTGATGCACCACCCGATGCAATGCGCGATGCCGCATCGCCATGCGACTTTCGACATGGATCGCGAAACCGGCAGCGTATCGCGGCAGGCCTTTGTCGACAGGCACACGGATACAGGAACGCTGGTAATCGGGATGCATTTTTCCGAGCCGACCGCAGGCCATTTCGTTCGCCACACCGCTGGCGATACATGGTTCCGCGGACTGGGTATCCCGGACAGGTGATCGCAAAACCCTCCATCCTATGCCAAGCGAGCCGGGGTTGATCATGGAGCCCGCCAACGATCCTGCGCCCGTCACGGCCATTCAGGCCATTCGCTACGCCCGGCATGAGCGAAATGCGGCGGAGAATTTCACCGCCCCGGTGGACGACCATGATCTGCGAATGCCGCTGGATTACTATGTCTGGGCAATTCACCGCGATGGCCATCCGCCCGTGATCGTGGACACCGGCTTTGGCGTGATGGCCGCTGCCGCGCGCGGGCGCGAAATCACGCGGCCTGTCCGCAAATCCCTGCGTGATGCCGGGATAGACAGGCTGGGCGTGACGGACGTTATCCTCACTCATATGCATTACGACCATGCTGGCGGGATGGAAAATTTCCCCAACGCACGCTTCCACGTGCAGGATGCCGAACTGGCGTTCGCCACCAGTCGCCATGTCTGTGATGATCACACCCGCGCACCGTTCGATGGCGAACCCGTGGCAGAACTGGTGCGCCGCCTTTATGCCGGACAGGTGGTGTTCCACGATGGAGACGATGATTTCGCCCCCGGCATCGCCTTGCGACTGGTGCCGGGGCATACGGCAGGATTGCAGGCAGTCGTCTGCGATACGCCGCGCGGGGCCGTGGTGCTGGCCAGCGATGCGGCGCATCTTTACGCCAATATCACCCGCAAACTGGCCTTCCCCATTTTCATCGACGCGCAGGATTATGCGCGGGCGCAGGACCGGGCAATGGAACTGGCCGGCGGATCGCTGGATCATCTGATCCCCGGACACGATCCGCTTGTGCTGGCGTGCTTTCCTACTGAAAACGATATCGCGCGGGTGGATTTGCCTCCGCATACCCCGATTGCGGAGATGTTATGATTGCCGGTTTACCATGATTGGCGGATTTCTTGGCCTTGGCCGCATGGGTGGCCCGATGGCGCAAAACCTGCTGGCACACACCGGCCAACTGCTGGTGCATGACGTGTCGGAGCAGGCCATCGCCACGCTTGTTGGCAGCGGGGCCACAGCGTCCGGCAGCGCGGCGGCGCTTGGGCAAAGATGCGATGTCGTTTTCACCAGCCTGCCCACCCCCCAGATCGTGCGAGGCCTTGCTTGGCGAAGGGGGCGTAGTTTCGAAATCTGCCCCGCGCATCATCTGCGACCTCTCTACCAGCGGGCCGCAGCTTGCCGCAGAACTTGCCGAAGCACTGCCCCATGTCGATTGCCTTGATGCGCCGGTTTCAGGCGGCATTGCGGGCGCCAAGGCAGGCTCGATCAGCATTATGGTGGGCGGGCGGCTAGCGGCTTTCAACGCAATCCGACCGATGCTGGAAGCCATGGGCAAGCCCACGCACATGGGCAAGGCACCAGGCGCGGGGCAGACGATGAAGCTGGTGAACAACCTGCTTGGCGCTGTCGCCATCGGCGTGACGGTGGAAGGCATGGCCTTTGGCATAAAGCAGAGGCTGGACCCTGCAAGGATGATCGACGTGCTGAACCAGTCCACCGGCATCAATTCCGCCACGCGTGACAAATGGCCACGCGCCGTGCTGCCGCGTACCTTCGATTTCGGCTTCGCCGCCGCGCTCAGCCTGAAAGATACGAAGCTGCTGCTGAACGAGGCGGAGGCCGCCGGCGTGCCCCTGCCGCTGGGCCAAATCGTGGCGGATTACCTTTCCCGCACGCTGGAGCGCGAGGGGCCGGATGCGGATTTTACCGCCATTGCCAAGGTGGTGGAAGATGCCGCCGGGCTGGACCCGGATCACTAGGCGCAAGAATCATGGTTACCGCGATTGCGGGACGGAAATTTCTGGCGCATGTTCAGTCCGATGCTGACATTCGCCCTTCTTCTTGCAACGCAATTCGCTGCCGACGCCTTGCCCACTGGCACTTACAGCGGCACATGCCTCTATCCCGCTGCGGTGGAGGAACGCGCTGCGCCGGGGGAACTCGTCGCCTGCAACCAGGCGCGCATCACCACAGACTCCATCAGCTTTGGCCGACGCGGCTGGGAAACGCGCACCCGTTTCAACGGCACGTTCGAGGGAAGCCGCATGACGGTGGACTCGGTCACCCTGCCCAATGGGCGAATAGTGGAAGTGCGCGGCGTTTGCGAAGTCTTTTTCGCCAATGAAGAGGTCTCCACCGTGGCTTGCACTGCCACCTCCACCAGAGGCAGTATGGCCGCCAACTTCGTAGTTTCACGCCTTTAGATATCATTCCGGATCGTCGCCAGCGCGCCGCCGTCGATCTCCCATTTCGCGCCGTTGACGTAGCTGGCCTCGTCCGACGCCAAAAGCTGACAACATCGCCCACCTCGCGCGGCTGGCCCACGCGGTTCAGCGTGGCGGTCTGCCCGAGTTTGTCCATGCCCGCCTGCACATCGCCATCGAACATCTGTTCCAGCATTCCCACCAGCAGCGGCGTCTCGATCACGCCGGGCATCACGCAGTTCACCCGCACGCCCTTCTGCGCCACCTCGCTGGCCGCCGTGCGCGTCAGCCCCACGGCTCCGTGCTTTGCCGCATTGTAGGCGCATGCCCCGCCAGCCCGCGTTCCGAACCGATGCTGGCGGTGTTCACGATCGCGCCCTTTTTGGCGGCGACCATGTGCGGGATGACAAAGCGCAGACCCAGGAACATGGAGCGCAGGTTCACGCGGATGATATTGTCGAACATGGCGATGTCGTATTCATGCGTGGGCGCAAGGTCGCCTTCGATCCCGGCGTTGTTGAAAAAGCCGTCCACCTTTCCGAAGGCGGTGATTGCTTCCTTGGCGTATCCGGCCACGGCATCCTCGTCTGCACAATCCGCGACATGGGCAATGGCGGTATGCCCATTGGCGGTGAGTTCGGCGGCGCGCTCCCGTAGCCTGTCGCCGTTGATGTCCACCATCAGCAATTGCGCGCCTTCGCGGGCAAGTATTTCGCAGGTGGCAAAGCCGATGGAGCCAGCGGCCCCCGTTACGATGATGGAATTGCCTTCGTGACGTTTCGCCATGATTTTCAGCCTTTCGATTTGCGGAATGGCAGGGTGAGCAGGAAGAATGCCAGTTTCGGCGTCATCAGTTTTAGAAAGTTCTTCGCTTCTTCCGGCGTCAGCGTGGCTGTCATCGGCATGGTGCCATAGACCTTGCCCTTCAGCACGAGGTCATTGCCCTTCCGCTCTATCCTGGAAACCTGCATCAGTTCGGACTTGTCAGCGGCGTGGATTTTCATGACACGCGCACCTCGTCAAAATCGATGCCCAGATCGTCTGCCGCCACCATTGCCGTGGCGCGGCCTGCGCCAAACACGCCGCCGCCGGGATGCTGGAACGGGCCGACGAGGTAGAGGCGATCCACCCCCGGCACGCGGTACTGGCCAAGGTCGGGCGTGGGGCGATGGCTGCCGGATTGGTAGGTGGTGGTGGCAATGCCATGCAAGTCGCCACGGAAGAAGCTGGCGCTGGTCCGCTCCATATCCACCGGGCTGTCGCAGTGATAATCCAGCACCACATCGGGCACATTCTCGATATACTTGCCCATCTGCGCGATCATCTTCTCGGCGAACTCGCCCTTCGCCTCGTCCCAGCTTCGGCCATCCTCGCGGATGTAGGGTACATAGTCCCAGGCGTGGAATATGGCCTTGCCATTGGGTGCGCGGGATGGATCGTGCTGGGTCAACTGGCCCACCCCTACCAGCGGGGTGGGGCTCAAATTACCATAGCGTAGTTCGTCGAAAGCGCGGCGCATTTCCTCGTATCCGTCAGGCATCAGTTCGTACATCACGGAAGACAAATCCTGCCCATCGTGCGTCTTTGCCTCGAACTTCAGCGGCGCATCCAACGCGGCATGCACGGTGAAGCAGGCCGCATCGGTGATGTGAGTGCGTTTTGCGCGGTGGCCAACATCGGCGGGTAGTGCGTCCACCATGTCGGGCAGAATATGCGGGTGCAGCGCGCCGATGATGCAATCGCCCGTCGTCAGCCGCTCGCCATCGTCCATCACAACGCCGGTTGCGCGGCCGCCTTCACTGGTAACCTCGCGCACGCTGGCAGAGGCGCGCACGCTGCCGCCGTGATCCTCGATACAGGCGATCAGGGCATTCGTCAGGCTGCCCGATCCGCCCAGGGGCTGAAACGCCCGATCGCCGCCGCAGACTTCGCGGCGTCGCGGTGGAGAGGCAGGGTTGTGCCATCCTCCCACACGCTCATCATCGGCACATCGGGGAAAATGTATTGCAGCCCGTATTTCGATTTCAGGCCACGGTCGTCATTCGCCAACAGCGGATTGCCCTGGATCAAGATGTGGCTCATCGAATGCTGGTCGTGGTGGAAGCCGGGCCGCGTCAGTTCGCGCGTCACCACGACGCCGCCGTGCCAGCCGTTGCGTTCCAGCACCAGCACGCTTTTGCCGGCAACCGCCAGATAGGCACCTGCGACAAGGCCGTTGTGGCCCGATCCGATTATAATGATGTCTGCGTCTGCCATATGCGGTAAACCTTTATAAACAGGCGGAAAGTGCAATGTCGGAGAGCTTGCCCATACGCTGGATATTAGGGCCTTGCGCCATCACCCCCGCGCTGACGAAGCTGAACGACACATCTGCTTCGGGGTCGACCATGAACATCGTCGAACCCGCGCCGTAATTGCCGAATGTTTCTGGTGACGAGAGCTGGCCGAACAGGTGGTGGAACACGCCCTCCCCGCGCACCTGGAAACCGATGCCCTGATTGGCGGGCGGCACATCCCATCCGGCGCGCAGGGCCACGCCGCGGTAAAGTTCGTTCGGCTTGTCGCCCGTGTGCACGCGGCGCGCGAGGCGCACCATGCGCGGGGAAAGGATGCGCACCCCGTCCAGTTCGCCCTCGCGCCGCAGCATCTCTGCAAAGCGCCACAGATCGCCGCAGGTGGATGCACAGCCGACATGCGGAGCCTCGACATCCGGATCCTCGAACAGGGCGTGATCGCCTTCCAGATTGCGGCTAAGATGCTTGATCGGCACCGTTCCGCGCATGTCCGGGCGTACGTGGCGATCATTTAGGTCTGCGCGCAGGCCCATGCTGGTGCTGTCCATCCCCAGCGGCTGGAACAGGTCTTCGGCAAGCAAGGTCTGGTAATTGCGGCCCTTTGGATCGTTGCGCACCAGCGCGGTGCCCATCAGCACGTGGTTCACCAATGGTGAGTAATCGCAGCGTTCGCCGGGCGGCGTTGCGCCGTGGACGTTGGCGATGCTCTCCTCGAACAACTCGTCCAGCCGGTCCAAATACATGCCCGGCTTCGGGCTCCACACGCCCGGCATCCCGGCCTGATGAGTGAGGAGGTGATAGAACGTCGCGTCCTCGCGCGGCTTGCCAGTAAATTCGGGCAGCACATCGCGCACCTTGGTGGTGAGCTGGAAGCGGCCTTCCTCGATCGCGCGCATCATCAGCACATTGGTGAAGGCCTTGGTGACGGAGAAAAGCGAGAACACGTCATCGCGTTTCAGCGGGCGTTCGCCACCCGAATAGGCGTGGCCGATCGCCTCGTCGAACACCACTTCGCCGCCGCGCCCGATCTGCACCACCGCACCGAAATAGTCGCCGCGTGCGATATCGGCCTCGATGACCGCTTTGAGACGGTCGAGCCGTTCCTGCCAGATTGCCGTCATTGTCTTACCCCGCCGCGATGATGCCGCCGTCCACGGCCAGCATCGCTCCATTGATGAAACTCGCCTCGTCGCTCAGCAGATAGGCCGCCGCGCTTGCCACATCGTGCACCGTGCCGTTGCGCCTGAGCGGAATGTTCTTCGCGCGCTGCTCATATTGTTCCGCCGTTACGAAACCTTCGGTCGCGGGCGTGGGCACGCTGCCGGGCGCCATCGCGTTCACGCGGATACCGCGCGGGCCAAGCTCGCCTGCCAATACCTTTGTCAGGCCCGCGATACCCGCCTTGATCGTGGTGTACGCGCCCGTATTGGGCCTGCCGCGATAGGCGACGGGGGACGAGTAGTTGAGGATATTGCCGGGCGCGCTTTCGTCGCGATGTGCAAGGAAGGCCTGCACACCCCAGAACACGCTTTTGAGGCCAGCGGACAGCATCCGGTTCAGCGTGTCCTCACTCACCTGCTCGATAGGCTCGTAAACCAGCACGCTGGCGTTGTTTATCACCGCGCGCAGCGGCCCTGCGTCCTTCGCGAAGTCAGACGCCACTTGCATGAAGGCAGCGCGGCTGCCGCAATCGGCACCATAGGCGAAGGCCCGCCCGCCAGCGGCGATTATCCTCTCCGCGACCGCCTTGGCGTTGGTCCCGTCGATATCGACAATCCCGACAATCGCGCCCTCGCTGGCAAGCCGCTGCGCTATCCCTTCCCCAAGGCCGCGCCCTGCACCGGAAATCAGGATCGGCTGTGTTGCGAAACGAGCGCTCATCAATCCATGCCGAACAGCTTGGCGGTGTAGTGGCTGTCCATATATTCGCGCATCGCGTCGATCTTGCCGTTCGACACTTCGAACACCCAGCAATAATCATTGTCGTAAATCAGGCCGTCCATCGTCTTGCCGGTGGGATTGCTTTCCACGCACACCCACGGGCCGGTGGAGAACATGTTGTGCACATGGATCTTGGGATCACCGGGCTCGAACATGCCGCGCACGGGGGCCAGGAACTTGTCGATAATGTCCATGCCCACGTGCTTCCCGGAACCGGCGATGTCCTTCACCTTGGGCTCCCACACGCTCTTCTCATGATAGAATCTGCGCAGTTTTTCCAGATCGCCGGATGACAACACCGCGAAGAAATCCAGCACCAGCTGTTCGTTTGCATTGGCGGCTTTTACCATCAGCTTTCGGCCTCTTCGGCTTCGATCTGGGCAAAAGCTTCATTCGCGATGCGGAAGCTGTCCACCGCCGCAGGGATGCCGGCGTAAATGCCCACCTGCAGCAGCACCTCGCGGATTTCTTCCTTGGAAAGCCCGTTGTTCAGCGCGCCGCGAATGTGGATTTTCAGCTCGTTCTCGCGCCCCAGCACCGCGATCATGGCAAGGTTGATAAGGCTGCGATCGCGCAGGGGCAGGCCATCGCGGCCCCAGTTCCATCCCCAGCAATAGGTTGTCACCAGTTCCTGCAAAGGCTCGTTGAACGGGCCCCTTTTCGCCAGCGCCTTGGCGACGTAATCATCGCCCAGCTCCTTGCGGCGGAGTTC
>JBASBA010000347.1:0-15376 GCA_049650885.1 Alteraurantiacibacter sp.
GATGAAGGCCGTGACTAAGGATACGAAGGATAGCTGACGGCCCGGTTCGGACGTAAGAAGTTGCACCCAACCAGACCAAAACCTGACAGAATTCCACGTGCTTCTATATTAGCGCAAACGCAGGATCGGAATTCGCGCGAAACTCAGACGCGGATTACTTGTTAACGTAGTTCAGGAATGTTGCGACATACATAAGCTACTGAGTATGCTTGATCCCAACAGCGCGACAATGCCTGCAAAACATCTAAATTTTGTGGCCAAGGAAGTGAGATGGGCTGTCCATCGGCTCCCACCGCGCTATCCCATCCCGGCGGTTTTGGGATGGCGGCCAGCTTTTTGATAGCTGTTTCCAGTCCAAGCTTATCCCGGCTCAGAAATGCCAGTGTTCCATCTACGTAGAGGTTCCACGCTCCTGCGGATTCTTCCTCACTATAGGTCTCTTCAAATATTGGCACTGCCAACTCAGTCCGCTCTCCGAAGGCCCACATCTGCGCCTCGTGCCAAACCAGAATTCGAGCCAAACTGCGGTCGCGGGGATTGGCAAGGTCGAAATCCTCGCCATGTTCCAACTGCCAATCACGCAGAAGCTCTGCAGCTTCGATGTAACACCCCGCATCGTAAAGCGGCCGCCAACCTCGACCCTCAGTTTGATCGAAGGAAACGACATCGCGAGAGAGTTCCTCCTCGCGATCGTAGCTGCATTCTGATTGGGCAGGTTGCGACGCAAGAGCAGTCAAAGAGGCAAACAGTGCAAGCATCTGGGTATGCTCGGTTCGCAAGGTGAGTTTGTCAATTTAAGATCGTATGCTTTTCCGCATCACCCCAGAAGCGGACCGTTGCAAATCCACCCAATAGCGGACACCGCGAATTCCTACGCTGCGCCTGTCGCCTAGCGACGAGCTATACCGTCACCTCACGTTCAATCCATGTGCTTCAGGCCAACGCGCAGATAATCCCAGCCGGTAATCACCGTCAGGATCGCCGCGCCCCACAGGGTGATAAGGCCGACCGTATGCGGAACATTCGCCGCCACTTCGCCGATTTGCATGGTCCAGCCAGGCAAGCCCTGACCCAGAATAAGTGATCCCAGCGAAACAAGCTGAAAGGTCGTCTTCCATTTCGCCAGTTTGGATACCGGCATGCTGACCTGCAATCCGCCGAGGAATTCGCGCAGGCCCGACACCGCGATCTCGCGGATCAGGATGATGAGCCCCGCGATCACATGCGCATCGCCCACATAGGGGCCGCGAAGAATGCCCTGCGCCGCCAGCACCAGGATGACGGTGGCCACCATGATCTTGTCCGCAATGGGATCAAGGAAGATGCCCAGCTTGCTGACAGCACCGCTGGAACGCGCCAGCATCCCGTCAAAATAATCGGTTATGCCCATGGCGGTGTACAGCGCGAAAGCGAACAGATAGCCCAGCTCCCAACCTGGCCACCACAGCAGAAAGCCGAGCAGTGGCAGAGTGAGAATTCGACTTAGGGTGAGTATGTTGGGCAAGGTCCACATGATGGAACTTCCCCTAGCCGCTAATTGCTTCAGGAAAAAGCATGCTTGGTGCTGCTATTCCAAGTAAAAGTGGTTAAGCCCGTCCCCACTTGCCCGAGGGGCGCCGCACGAAGGCCTTATGTTCACCTCCACACACCTGCTCAGGCAACGCCGGTTCGTGCCGCTTTTCTGCACCCAGCTGCTGAATGCCTTCAACGACAATCTGTACAAGACGACCATGGTGCTGTTCGTCGTCTACAGCGTTTACAATTCCGCCGACACGGAGACGATATTCTCCGGTGTGGCCTCCGCCGTTTTCATCCTCCCCTTTTTCTTGCTGTCCGCCATTGCCGGGCAACTGGCCGATCTGCGTGACAAGGCCGCGATCATCCGAAAGGTGAAGGCGGCGGAAATTGGCATCATGGCCGTGGGCGCTTTCGGCCTTTATCTTGCCTGGGAGGGTATTGCGGTGGAGGCGTTGGCCATCCCGCTGCTGATGCTGGCTTTGTTTGCGATGGGCATACATTCAACCTTCTTCGGCCCGATCAAATACGCGATCCTGCCCCAGCACCTGAAGAAGGAAGAGGTATTGGCGGGCACCGGACTGGTAGAGGCCGGCACCTACATCGCGATAATGACAGGTACGATCCTGGCAGGGTTTTTGGCCGATCACGTGAAAATTGCCGCAATCTGTATCGCTGGCTTTGCCGTGATCGGATATCTGACCAGTCGGCAGGTTCCCCCCGCCCCGCCAACGGGAGAACCGGAAAAGATCGATTTCAATCCGTTCACATCGTCATGGAAGATGATCCGCGAGTGCAGCGCCAATCGCGAGGTTTTCTACGCGATCCTCGCCATCAGCTTTTTCTGGACCATCGGCAGCGTGCTATTCATCCAGTTTCCGCCACTCGCAAAGAACGTGCTGATGGCGGACCCGACCGTCGCCAGCCTGTTTCTGGTGTTCTTCTCCATCGGCGTGGCAGTGGGATCGGTGGCGGTAAACCTGCTGCTGAAGGGCGTCGTCTCGGCGCGCTACTCACCCATTTCGGTGTTCCTGATGGCCTGCATGGTGGCGGTGTTCTACTTCGTGTGCCGGGCGTGGAATGCCGGGCTTCGCGATACGCAGCTCATGGATGTCGGGACCTTCCTGTCCTACCCGCTGGCGTGGGCCGTGCTGGGTAGCCTGTTGATGATCGCGGTGTTCGGGGGAATGTTCGTGGTGCCGCTATATGCCTTCCTCACCACCAAGGTTGCGCCATCGCAGGCCAGCCGCGCGGTGGCAGCCAACAACATCGTGAATTCGGGTGCGATGGTGTTCGGCTCGCTATTGGCGCTGGGGTTGAGCGCGGTGGGCGTGCCCTTGGCAGAACAGGTGCTGCTCAGTGCCGGAATGTGCCTTCTCTCGGTCTGGCTGGGTGCGCGTCTTTACAAGGCGGAGAAGGACGCAGCCATGCTTTCGGGCGAACCGACACCGGCGCAGTAATCAGGCGATGAAGGTGATCGTCGCGATGAAGCCTGCGGCATAGGTAGCTGCAACCGTCTCCAGGTCTGCGCGTGAAATGCCCATGGCGATCCGGCTTCGCCAGGGAGCCATCGGCTCTACCTCGTTGGCGCGCGCCAGCACATGTGGCGGCAGGGAAGCCCGGAATGGATGGCGGGCTGACTCGGTTGTCAGAACAAGGGAGCGTCTCATAATGCCGTATTAACGATTTGGTAACTATTTGGCTCCCCGCCCTGTGGACATGTGCAGGGACGGGACAGTTTGTAACTTGCGCAACTGGTTGCGGCGGAAATCGGCTGGGGCTACCGCATCCCTCATGACCAAAAATGCTGCACGCCTGCTTGTCGATTGCCTGGTAGAACAAGGCGCAAGCCGCGTTTTCACAGTTCCGGGCGAAAGTTTCCTCCCCGTCCTTGATGCCTTGTCCGATTGCGACGCCATCCAGACGGTCACTTGCCGACAGGAGGGGGGCGTGGCCTTCATGGCCTGCGCCGACGGTGCGATGACAGGCCAGCCCGGTATTGCCTTCGTCACCCGTGGTCCGGGTGCCACCAATGCCAGCATCGGCGTGCACGTGGCGATGCAGGACAGCCAGCCGATGATCCTGTTCATCGGTGATGTGGACCGCGCGATGCGCGACCGCGAAGGTTTTCAGGAAGTGGACTTCCCCGCGTTCTTCAGCCCGATTTGCAAATGGTCTGCCCGGATAGACGACGCCAGCCGCATTCCGGAATATATCGCCCGTGCATGGTCTACCGCGATATCGGGCCGTCCCGGTCCGGTGGTCCTCGCCCTGCCAGAAGACATGCTGCACGAGGATGGTATCACATCGCCTGGTCGCCCTGCCCTGGCCAGGCCTGCGCAGGCGCCCTGCCCCGATGTCATGGCCACTATGATGCAGATGATCGGTGACGCGGCAGCCCCTATGGCAATTGTCGGCGGCGCCGGATGGAATGCGCGAACGCGGCACTATTTTACGCAATTTGCAGAGCGTCTGGGCATACCCGTCGCCACCGCGTTCAGGCGGCAGGATGCGATCTCGCCGGATTCAAAAGTGTATGCCGGCAATCTGGGTTATGGCCCCAACCCCGCACTGACGGCCCGCGTGAAGGAATCTGACCTCCTGCTGGTGGTGGGCGCACGCATGGGCGAGGCGACGACCGATGGATATACGCTCGTCACGCCAGATCATCCGGGCCAGCAATTGATCCATATCCATCCCGATCCGGAGGAATTGAACAGCGTTTACCGCACCGACCTTTCCATTTGCGCCGATCCGGCCGAATTCGCCGAAAGCGCCGCATTATGGGACGATGACGAAGTGATCGATTTCGACAGTGGGTCGCAGGCACATGCCGAATGGGTTGAATGGAACACTCCGCGCGAGAAAGCGCAGTTCAATCTGGACCTGGCGCTAGCGATGGCTACTTGCCGTCGTCTGCTGCCAAAGGATTCCATCATCTGTAATGGCGCAGGAAATTTTGCGGGCTGGTGGCATCGGTACTGGCCCTACGCCGGATTTCCATCGCAACTTGCCCCCACGGCAGGTGCAATGGGTTATGGCGTACCCGCGGGCGTTGCCGCAGCGCTGCGTTTTCCAGATCGCTGCGTTGTCGCTGCGGCAGGCGATGGCGATTTCCTGATGAACGGGCAGGAGCTTGCAACCGCCGCGCAATACGGGTTGGATCTGCTGGTGATCGTGTTCGACAATTCTACCTACGGCACCATTCGCATGCATCAGGAACGCGAATATCCTGGCCGCGAGGCCTCGACCAGCCTCGCCAATCCCGATTTTGCCAAAATGGCCGAAAGTTTCGGCGGCTGGGGCGTGCGTGTGAAAAGCAATGCAGATTTCGATAGCGCCCTTCAGCAGGCGATGACGCGCAAGGGCATTCGCCTGCTACACTGCATCACCGATGTCGAGCAATTGAGCGCCGCGGGTGCAACGGTTAGCGGGCTACGCAAAAGCTGAGATGCACAAAAAAAGGCCGCCCCAGATGGAGCGGCCTTTTTGTGTCAGTCTGGTTTAGACTGATCAGATGTCGTTGCCGAGCTTGCCTTCGACTTCACCCTTGAGTTGCTGGGCTTCGCCCTTCTTCTCCTGAGCGCGGCCTTCGGCGCGGGTTTCGGGATTGCCCGATTCCTGCTTTACGTTGCCGATGGCTTCGTTGGTGTTGCCCTTAACCTTTTCTGTGAATTCACCCATTATATGTTCCTTTATTTTGTCGGGCTGCGCATCATCGCGTGCCCTTTGACTAAACAACGGACCAGAGGCGGGAATCGTTCCGAATTAACCCTCTGACATCTTGAGAATAATTTCCCACTCCTTTGGCCGCAATTCGGCCACGGACAGGCGCGACAGGCGGACCAGTTCTATGCCTTCAAGTGTTTGTTCTGCCTTGATCGCTTTCAGCGTCACAAAGTTTTTTAACGGACGCACCGGCTTTATCTTTACCGTCGGCCATTTACTGTCCGGATCAGTCGGATCGATCAGGCCTGCCTCGCTAACCTCGGCAACGCCAACGATCTCCAGCCCCTTGTTTGAATGATAGAAAAACACCCGATCGCCCACTTCCATGGCGCGCAGATTGTTGGCTGCACGATGGTTGCGCACACCGTCCCAAATGGTTTCGCCGTCCTCAACCAGTTGGTCCCACGAATATTTGAACGGTTCAGATTTGACGAGCCAGTGATTGGGCAATGTTCTCTCCCTTGCGTGAAACCGCTTCCTAGCGAGACAGATCGCGGGGGGCAATTAACCCGATGTTGAATATGTTGGCCGATAGAAAGGGATGCAAAGAGAGAGGCTAACACGGTTGAAGCAGGCGACTGAAAGCACGACGACGCCAGTTGAAAAGTCGATTGGCAATGCAGAGCGTGACGTTGTCACCCTCGGCATCGCGGTTGCGGCTGTCATCCTGTTTGTTGGCACCGGCGGCGCATTGATGCCGCAAATTGTCAAAGCGTGGTTCTTCGGTGGCTCTCAGCCCGACCTGCTGCTAACCAATGCGGTCCTCCTCAACATCGCGCTGCTGGTTTTCGGCTGGCGGCGTTACATCGATCTTCGCCGGGAAGTGGATGTGCGCCGCAAGGCCGAGGCCCATGCCCGCGAACTGGCGGAGCGTGATCCGCTGACCGGATGCCTCAACCGGCGCAGCGGCCCGCCCGCGCTTGAAGCCTTGCACACATCACTGTCTGGCTCGACGCGGGAGCTGGCGGTGATGATGATCGACCTGGATAATTTCAAGCAGATCAACGATCTCAACGGCCATCAGCTGGGCGACAAGGTGTTGACGACAGTTGCGCGCCGGATTGCCGATACCTTGCCAAATAACAGCGTGATGGCCCGCATCGGCGGCGATGAATTCGTGTGCGGTGTTCCGTTTGAACGCAATGCGCGGGCAGAGGTGGATCATCTGGTGGCCCTCATCATCAGCAACACCTCTGCCTCGATTGAATCCAACAAGCTCTCCGTCGAAGCCACCGTCTCGATCGGAATTGCCGAATCCGGCGCGCAATATGCACGCGGCGACGCGATTGATGCCGAGGCGCTGATCCACCGGGCGGATATCGCCATGTATCATGCCAAGAAACGCGGGCGTAATCGCTGTTACTGGTTCGAGCCGCAGATGGAGGACGAGCTTCGCTTTCGTAACGAGCTGGAAACGGGCATCCGTAGCGGCATACCGGCTGACGAATTCGTGCCCTATTACGAACAGCAGATCGACCTTTCGACCGGCAGGCTTTCGGGCTTCGAGATGCTGGCACGCTGGCGAAGCCCGCGATACGGCATTGTCAGCCCTGAAATCTTCATTCCCATCGCTGAGGAAATCGGCCTGATCGGAGAGCTTTCGGAGCGGCTTATCAGTCAGGCGCTGCAAGATGCGCTGGAATGGGATGTTAACCTAACGCTCTCGGTCAACATTTCTCCGGTCCAGTTGCGTGACCCGTGGTTTGCGCAAAAACTTCTGCATCTGCTTGTAGAAAGCGGCTTTCCGCCATCCCGCCTCGAAATCGAGATTGCCGAAGGCTGCCTGCACGATAATATCGGCGCAGTGCGATCAATCGTGACCAGCCTGAAAAACCAGGGCATCTGCATAAGCCTGGACGATTTTGGCACCGGCTACTCCAGCCTGTCGCAATTACGATCCCTGCCGATAGACAGGCTGAAGATCGATCGCAGCTTCATCTCCGAGCTCAAGGGCAAAAGCGAAGGGCGCGCCTTGGTCGAAGCGATTGTATCTCTGGGCAAGGGACTGTCCCTGCCCATCACCGCTGAAGGGATTGAGAACAGCGACGTGCTGGATCAGTTGCAGGGCATGGGCGAGTTACAGGGGCAAGGCTATCTTTACGGCAGACCCGAAGACGCCGCCGCAACGCGCGCGCGACTGGCCGCTCTTGATATGCTGAACAAGAACAACGCCAGCCCGCCTGCGCTTCAGCCGCACACCGCCCCCTCACAACGCCGGGCAGGCTGAACCGCGCTACCCACCCATTGCGAACCGCGCAAAGCCGCCCTAGGTGGCGCTGATGCGCATCGCTTTCACCAAAATGCATGGCCTCGGCAATGATTTCGTCGTGCTCGACACGCGCGAAACCACCATGCCTGCAATGGGCGCGGACACAGTACGCGCGCTTGCCGATCGCACTCGCGGCATCGGTTGCGATCAGCTGATCGTGTTGCAGAACGATGCAAACGCCACCGTGCGGATGCGAATATACAATGCGGACGGCGGGGAGGTAGAGGCCTGCGGCAATGCCGCGCGCGCCATCGGCCTGCTTTTGAAAGAGAAGGCAACCATTGCCACCGCGGGCGGCATCATCATGACGACGCCCGATGCAAACGGCATCGCCGTGGACATGGGGGAGCCGCGCTTCGATTGGGATGCAATCCCTCTGGCCTATCCAATGGATACCGCTGCAATGCCGGTGGGTTGGGACATGCTGGAACAGCCATCGGCCGTGAATGTGGGCAATCCGCACGTCATCTTCTTTGTTGCAGATGTAGACGCGGTGCCATTGCAGGCGCTTGGCCCCCAGATCGAAACTGATGAGCTTTTCCCCGATCGTATCAACGTGAACGTGGCCAGCGTGGCCGACCGCCAGACGCTGCACCTCAGGGTTTGGGAGCGCGGCGTCGGCCTTACACGCGCCTGCGGAACCGGCGCATGTGCAACAGCGGTGGCAGCCATGCGGCGCGGCCTGACGCAACGCGAAGTGACCGTCCACCTGCCCGGCGGCCCCCTCTCCATCGCCTGGGGAGAGAACAATCGCATCACCATGACCGGCCCTGCGACAGAGGCGTTTCGCGGAACTTTCGACTGGGGTGACTACGCGTGACCAACAGCGGTCTTCTCTCGCCCGAAGTCATCTCGCTCGGCTGTCGCCTTAACATCGCCGAGAGCGAGCGTATCCGGGATTTGATCGTCAATGAAGGTGACGTCGTGGTGGTAAATAGCTGCGCCGTCACGCTTGAGGCTGTACGCCAGACGCGGCAAGCCATTCGCAGGGCGCGCCGCGCAAGGCCCGATGCGCGCCTTCTCGTCACCGGCTGCGCTGCCGATATCGAACGCGATCAGCTTTCCGCCATGCCGGAGGTTGATGGCCTGGTGCCAAACACGCGGAAACTGGATGCGCGCGCGTGGAACGTAGCGGAGGCAACGCAGCCAGCCCCATCCAGCCATACCCGTGCCTTCGTTGCGGTACAAAACGGATGCGACCATGCCTGCACATTCTGCGTCATCCCGCAGGGCCGCGGGCAGAGCCGTTCGCTGACGGTGGCGCAAGTGTTGCACGAGGTGGAGAGGCACCTGGACAAGGGCGCACCAGAAGTGGTGCTGACCGGCGTGGATGTTACCAGTTGGGGGTATGATCTGCCTTCCGAACCGGCGCTGGGCGAATTGGTTTTCGCGATTTTGAAAGAATTTCCGCAGTTGCAGCGCCTGCGCATGTCATCGCTGGACGGGGTGGAGATTGATCCGCTGCTGTTCGATCTGTTTGCCAGCGAAGCGCGCATGATGCCGCATCTGCACCTGTCGCTGCAACATGGCGCCGATCTTATCCTGAAGCGCATGAAACGCCGGCATTCGCGGCATGATGCGGTGGACCTTATTCACCGGCTGAAAGAGCGCCGCCCGGAAATTACGATCGGTGCAGACCTGATCGCCGGTTTCCCGACGGAGAGCGAAGCGCATCACGTTGAAAATTGCTCCATCATCGCAGAACTGCCTGTGGTGCACGGCCATATATTCCCGTATTCGCCGCGACCCAACACGCCTGCTGCGCGAATGCCGCAGCTTGACAAGGCCTTGATCAAGGCCCGCGCGGCGGAACTGCGCAACGCCGTGGCAAAGGTGCGCACGCACTGGCTGGACAGTCTTGTGGGCCAAACGCAGCGCGTGCTTACCGAAGGCGATGGAACGGGCTATGCCGAAAACTTCGCGAGGGTAGCCTTGCCGCAGGGCACAGCGAGAGGAACCATTCTTGCCGTTACGCCGCAATCTCATCAGGAAGGCCTGCTAACGTGAGCGAATCCAGCTGGTCTGACAAACTGTTCGGGGGTTTTCGCAAAACCTCGGATCGCCTCTCCCAGAACCTTACCGGCGTCGTCGGTACGGCGAAGCTGGATGATGCCACGCTGGACGATGTCGAAGACGCGCTGATCATGTCGGACCTGGGGCCCAGTGCCGCCGCCCGCATTCGTGCAAAGCTGGCAGAGAAGCGCTTTGGCCTGTCCATAACCGAACGCGAATTGAAGGAAGCGGTGGCCGAGGAAATCGCCGCGATCCTGCGCCCCGTGGCCGTTCCGCTGGAAGTCACCGCCTTTCCGCGCCCACAGGTTATATTGGTGATCGGTGTGAACGGCAGTGGAAAAACCACGACCATCGCAAAGTTGGGTCATTGGCTGCAAGAAGACGATTACGAAGTGATGCTGGCGGCAGGTGACACCTTTCGCGCCGCCGCCATCGGGCAGCTTAAAGTCTGGGCGGACCGGATCGGCGCGCCCATCGTTACGGGGCCGGAAGGCGGAGATCCTGCCAGCATCGTTTTCGATGCGGTGAAAAAGGCCACCGATATCGGCACCGACGCATTGATCGTGGACACCGCAGGCCGCTTGCAGAACAAGCGCGAGCTGATGGACGAGCTTTCCAAGATCCGCAAAGTGCTGGGCCGCCTCAACCCCGAGGCCCCACATGATGTGATCCTGGTGCTGGATGCCACCAATGGCCAGAACGCGCTGGGCCAGATCGAGATTTTCAAGGAAGTGGCAGGCGTCACCGGTCTGATGATGACCAAGCTGGACGGAACCGCGCGCGGCGGCGTGCTGGTGGCGGCGGCGGAACAGTATGGCCTACCCATTCACGCCATCGGCGTGGGTGAGACACTGGACGACCTACGGCCATTCGACCCCGACCTGGTGGCGCGCGTGATTGCAGGAGTAGCCTGATGACAACCGAAGCGCCCAAGCAGGCGGCAACGACGAAGAAACCCAAGTCCGGCTGGCTGAATGTGGCAGTCGATTACGGGCCACTGCTGATCTTCTTCCTGGCCTATAAATACTACTCCCCCGAAAGCGCAGGCGAAGATACGAGCGGCGAGATTTTTGCCGTCATCCGTGGAACCGGCGCTTTCATCATCGCCGCCGTGATCGCCCTTGTCATCAGCAGGTGGCGGCTCGGAAAAGTCAGCCCGATGCTGATGCTTTCCACGGCGATGATCGTGGGTTTCGGCGCGCTGACAATATACTTTCAGGATGAACGCTTCATCCAGTGGAAGCCGACGTTGATTTACGAGCTTTTCAGTATCGTGCTGCTGATCGGCTATGCCAAGGGCCAGTCGATGCTCAAGATCCTGCTGGAAGCGGCCTTTGAAGGGCTGACCGATGAAGGCTGGCTAAAGCTGTCGCGCAACTGGGGTATCTTCTTCCAAGTGCTGGCCGTCCTCAATCTGGTGCTGGCTTATACCGTCAGCTTCGAGACCTGGCTGGGCATGAAGCTGTGGCTGTTCCTGCCGCTCACGTTCCTGTTCACCTTCACGCAGGTGCCCATGCTGATGCGGCACGGGCTGAGCATGGAGGATACAGAAGAAGTCGTGCAAGATCCGCCACGAACCGAGTAGTTGCGGTGGGCAGCGATGATCTTTCCGGTCAATGGAACGGCGAGTATTTCTACCTCCGGTCTATGGGGCCGGTCACGCCATTCATCGCCATTATCGAAGATTTGGGCGGCCGGTTATCCGGCACAATCATAGAGCCCGATACGATAGAGGGCGGCACGCTTGAGGCAGAGATCGCCGGCACACGCTACGGGTCCGGAATTGACTTCACCAAAACTTATCTGCCTGCGGGATCGGTTTATTATAACGATCCTGTCGATTATGTCGGCAGCGTAAGCAGCGACGGCCAGACCGTCAGAGGCATGTGGAGCCTGCTGGAATGGGACGGTACTTTCGAGCTGCGGCGAGAGTTCACGCGGCAGGAACTGCTCGAACGTGATGAAATCGTAATGCGGCCGCAGACGATCGAACGCTAGATCTCTACCTGGCTGCCCAGTTCCACCACGCGATTGGTCGGCAATCGGAAAAACTCCATCGGTGTTGCCGCATTGCGCATCATCCACGCGAACAGTTTCTCGCGCCACACCTGCATTCCGGGATTTTCCGCTGTCAGCAGCGTCTGACGGCTGAGGAAGAAACTGGTCTTCATCATGTCAAACGGTCCGCCGCACATCTCGTGTCGTTTCAGCGCAGCGGGCACATCCGTTTCCTGCATGAAGCCATAATTCAGGATTACCCGGAAGAAGCCGTCGCCCAATTCCTCGATACTGCATCGGTTATCCTCGTCCACATAGGGCACATCGGCGATGTTTACGGTCAGCACCACGACGCGCTCATGCAGAACCTTGTTGTGCTTGATATTGTGCAGCAGCGCGGAGGGCGTTCCCTTGCTGCCGGAATTCATGAAAATCGCGGTGCCCGGAACGCGCGCGGTACTGCCCCGCGCTGACTTGGCAAAAATATCCAGCGGCAGCCCTGCCTCCGTCATCCGCTGTCGCATAAGCTGGCGCCCCTTGGCCCACGTGGTGAGCAAAGTAAAAGCGATCGCGCCCACCAGCAGTGGGAACCAGCCCCCTTCGGGCACCTTCGTCAGGTTTGCGGCGAAATAGGCCCCGTCAACGATCAGGAACAGCAGAACAACGGGTATGGCGACCCATTTCTTCCATTTCCACGCGCCGATGAACAGCACGCCCATCAGCAGCGTATCGATGGTAACTGCCCCGGTCACCGCAATGCCATAGGCGCTGGCAAGGTTGGACGAATTCTGGAACGTCAGCACCAGCAGGATCACCGCCACCATCAGCGCCCAGTTGATAACAGGAATGTATATCTGGCCGGAATGCTCGTCACTTGTATGACGGATCGACAGGCGCGGCACGAAGCCCAGCTGGATCGCCTGATGGGTGATAGAGAACGCACCCGAGATTACCGCCTGGCTGGCGATGAAGGTTGCACAGGTTGCCAGGATAACCAGCGGCAGGCGGTAAGCCTCCGGGGCAAGGAAGAAGAACGGGTTGAGGATAGCCTCTTCAGCCGCCGCATCCGGCAGGCTGACAATCATCGCACCCTGGCCGAAATAGTTCAGCAGCAGGCACGGCATCACGAAACCGAACCAGGAGAGCTTCATCGGCCCGCGACCGAAATGGCCCATGTCGGAATACAGCGCCTCCGCCCCTGTTACTGCCAGCACGACAGAGCCAAGAGCAAGGAAGGCGAACCATTTGTCGGTGATGAAGAACTGCACCGCGTACCAGGGGTTCAGCGCCCACAGAATCTCCGGAGCGCCGACGATCTGCACGATGCCTAGTATGGCGATGGTGGTGAAATATATCATCATCACCGGAGCAAACAGCGCGCCAACCTTCTCCGTCCCGCGTTTTTGCAAGACAAACAAGCCAACCAGCAGAACGAGTGCGATGGGTATGACAAAACGATCCAGCCGACTGTCCACCACCGCCAGGCCTTCAACGGAAGACAATACGGAAATGGCGGGCGTGATCATCGAATCGCCGTAAAACAGCGCAGTCGCGAACACCCCCAGCAGTACGACCAGCCAGCTGTAACTGGATTTTCCGACACTGCGCGAAAGCAGCGCAACCAGCGCCAGGCTGCCGCCCTGCCCGTTGTTATCGGCGCGCATCAGGATGGTGACATACTGGATCGCCACAACCAGCGTCATCGACCAGAATATCAGGCTGACCACGCCCAGAACATGCAGATCATCGATCGGCAAATTATGCGCGCCGCGAAAGGTCTCGCGGAAAGCGTAAAGTGGAGATGTACCAATATCGCCGAAAACGATGCCAATGGCACCGGCGGCGAGCTTCAGCTTGGCAGATTTCCGGTCTTGTCCGGTAGCGTTCATCTGGATTTCAGCCCATCTGACCCGTAAAATACGGCGAAGCGGGCGCGTTAGCAGCAGTGTAAGCGGGCCGCAACATGATGCAGCGCAACACTACCGCGCAACCTCCGGTGGCGTGGCGCCCGTTTCGGTCACTGGTTCCGCCGCCGAAGCAGGATTTGGCGCCGACTCTGGGGCGGGATCTGGCGCTGGGATAGGCTGCTGACCTGCCTGCATCGCGCCCAACATGGCGTCCAGCCGCGCAAGGCGCTCTTCAATACCCGCCCTTCCCTCTGCATCGGCAGAAGCGCTATCCAGCGTTTCCTGCCAGACCTGCCGGGCTTCGGTCAGCCTGCCCTGTCGCACCAGCGACACACCAAGGAAATAGCCGGGCGCCAGATTGCCAGGTTTCAGATTGGATGCCTGCTGAAAAGCATAGAGGGAGGCCTGCGTCAAAGCGCCGTCGGCATGTTCGGTAAGGGCAATGCCTTGCGCCAGCCATGCCTCGAAATCCATGGGGTTCTCCCGCGTGACCCCTGCAAGCATCTGTGCCGCCTCCTCGTAACGTCCACGGCGCGCCCAGGCGTCGGCGGTAATCAGGACATTGCTGCCCGACTTATCCACCTGCCCCACAAATTCCTGCCGCGCTTCCACCACATCGAACTCCTGCGCGCCAGCGGAGGCGGCTGAGGATGTGGGAGAAGACGGCAATTCCGGGCTGGCCTGCAACGCATAGCCCGCAAGCCCGAACCCCAGAGCGGCGGCCAGGCTGGTCCACAGGCCGCGCGCGAGGCCAAAGCCGGAGGCGGCTGCGGCAAAGGCGATCAGTGCCATTCCGATTACGGCAACCCAGGTCATGCCGGATCTTCCCCCGCAACGTCTTCGCCGCGCTTGCCGATACGGCGCATCAGCACGGTTCCGGCCAGCAACAGCAACAGGATGGGTATCACGAATAGCGGCCATGTGATGGCGCTGATCCTGGGTTCATAGCTGACGTAATCGCCATAGCGCGAAATCAGCCATTCGCGCACATCGTCCGGGCTTTCGCCTGCCGCGATGCGCGTGCGCACCTGGTGACGCATATCGCCCGCCATCGGTGCATCGCTATCGGCAATGGACTGGCTTTGGCATTTCAGGCAGCGCAGCGTGTGCATCAGCTCCCTTGCCTGGTTTTCCAGCGCCGGATCGTCCAACTGGGTGTAAGCGTAGGGCGCAGGTGGCATGCGATCCTGAGCGACGGCAGGCTGCACCAGCGCAAGTGCCGCAAGAACGGGGAGCAGCCAGCGCATCATGCCCCGGCCTTCCGCAATTCATCCAGCAACATCGCCACATCGTCATCGCGGATGTCGCCTATGTGCTGATAAGTGATTACGCCATTGCCATCGATCACGAAAGTCTCCGGCACTCCGGAAGAACCGATAGCAAGCTGCACCTCTGAGATATCGTCTTTCCCGATGCGGGTGAACGGATTGCCGTAAATGGCGAGGAAGCGTTCCACATCCTCGGGCCGATCGCGAATGGCCACCGCGACGATATTGGCACCGGCACGTTCCAATGCTTCCAGCTGCGGCGCCTCTGCCGCGCACGGAATGCACCAGCTGGCGAACACGTTCAGCAGTTTTGGTTGTCCGTCCGCCAGATCGGCGCGGCTCAGGCCAGGCCGGCTTTCCACGGCTGGCGGAAGATCGAAGGCCGGCATGGGCTGCCCCACCATCGCGGACTGGACGAAATCGTCCTTTGGCTGCGATAGTTGGTAGGCGAACAGGCCGAACAAAGCTGCGGCGATGCCGACGATGATCCACAGTGAATAGCGAAGGCGTTTCATGATGCGGCCAGCTCCGCTTCATCGGTGCGGAGTTCCTCGTCACGCGTTTCGGCGGAACGGCGGCGCACATCGCCAATCACCCGGCCCAGCAATGCCAGTATTCCGCCAAATGCAATCAGAAGGCCGCCATACCAGATATAAGTCACAAACGGCTTCCACCAC
>JBASBA010000348.1:0-2590 GCA_049650885.1 Alteraurantiacibacter sp.
AGACCGCTCCGTCGACCCAAATGCTCCGCTACCTTCGCCGGATCGACGACGTCACCGGAGGTACTCTTCGCTGGGGCATCCTGACCAACGGATCGAAGTGGCGGCTCTACTTCTCCGGGGCGCGATCAGTCTCCGAGCAGTTCTTCGAGCTTGATCTCGCCGCCATCCTCGACCTGCCCGGCCACAATGACGGGCTCTTCGCGCTTGGGAAGGACGATCGCCAGCATTGGTTGAAGGTCTTCTTCCTCGTCTTCCGTCGCAAAGCGTTCGTCCCCACGGGCCCGGACCCGCGCACCTTTCACGAGAAGGCTCTCGAAGAGGGCAAGTTCTACGAGGAGCGCGTTGCCGAGGACCTGTCGAACAAGGTGTTCGGCGAGGTGTTTCCCGAACTCGTGCACGCCATCGTCGCAGCGGCGCCCGAGGTCGAGCTGCAGGAGGTCAGGGAGGCGGCCCTGATCCTGCTCTACCGCCTTCTCTTCGTCCTCTACGCCGAAGACCGCGATCTCCTGCCGACTAGGGACGTGCGCTACGATGACTACGGGCTGCGCGAGAGGGTCCGCCTCGACATCGGAGATCGCAAGGATAGAGGCGACGTCTTCTCCGATGCCGCAGCGCGCTACTGGGGCGCGATGAGCGATCTGTTCCTGGTGATCGACAAGGGGGACGCGTCGATCGGGCTACCGCCCTACAATGGCGGGCTTTTCGAGGCGGGCCGACATCCGGTTCTGACCGCCATCCGCATACCCGATGCGGTGATGGCCCGCGTGATCGACGCTCTGTCCTTCGAGCGCACCGACGAGGGCCGCAAGTACATCAACTACCGCAACCTCTCTGTGCAGCAGCTCGGCTCGATCTACGAACGGCTCCTTGAATACGAGGTGGTGCGCAGGGACGGCGAGATCACCGTCCAGCCGAGCATCTTCGCCCGCAAGGGATCGGGCAGTTACTACACGCCCGACGACTTGGTCCGGCTCATTCTGGAGGAGGCCATCGAGCCGCTTGTCCGGGGGTTCAAGCAGGCCTTCACGGCGAAGATCGTTGAGTTGGGCAACAACGACTTGCCGGACGATCGCAAGATCGGAGCCCTCAAGCGGATCGATCCGGCAACACGGCTGCTGGAGTTGAAGATCTGCGATCCGGCCATGGGCTCCGGGCACTTCCTAGTCGGTCTGGTGGACTACGTAGCCGATCAGGTGATCGCCGCCATGGCTGAGGCCGAGCTCGAGGTTCCCGAGGCATGGGGCGACTACGTCTCGCCGCTCGGCGAGCGGATCGATGCTATCCGCAATACGATCCTGGCCAACGCCGAGGAGCGGAACTGGACGATCGACGAACAGCAGCTCGACGATCGGCACGTCATCCGCCGCATGGTCCTCAAGCGCTGCATCTATGGCGTGGACAAGAACCCGATGGCCGTCGAGCTCGCCAAGGTCTCGCTCTGGCTGCACACCTTCACGGTCGGCGCGCCGCTCTCCTTCCTCGACCATCACCTGCGCTGCGGCGACAGCCTGTTCGGCTCGTGGGTCAGGACCGGCGTGGACAAGGCATTGCGCTACGGCACGCCCCTCCTGCTGGCCGAACCGATCAAGCGCGCGCTGCGGGCCGCCTCGAAGATGCAGATCGTCGAAGGGCTGACCGATGCGGAGGTCGCCGAGGCGCACCGCTCCGCCGATGTGTTTGCCGAGGTCGAGGAGATGACTGCCCCCCTGGATGCGCTCTTGTCGCTGATCCACGCGATCGACTGGCTCGACCTCAAGGACCGGGTCGACAGAGATGCCGTGAAGATCTTCTTCGACGGTCAGTTCGGCGATCCGATCGAGATCGCCCTGGGTCGGGCGGACCCCAGGGCGGATCGCGAGGAGGGGCAACGCCTTGCCCGCATCCTTGCCGCCGCGCGCGAGCTGATTGCCGAAGAACGGTTCCTGCACTGGCAGGTGACGTTCCCTGGCATCTGGTCCGATTGGGAAGGAGAGGGACTGACAGGCGGGTTCGACGCCGTGATCGGCAATCCGCCCTGGGACCGGATGAAGCTGCAGCAGGTCGAGTGGTTCGCCGAGCGGCGGCGCTCGATCGCCTTGGCGACACGCGCGTCCGATCGCAAGCGCATGATCGGCGCGCTGGAGGCCGAGGGCGATCCCCTGGCGGCCGACTTCGCCAAGGCCGCTGGCCGGGCAGAGGCTGGCGTGCGGATGGCGCGCCGGGGCGGGGACTATCCACTCCTGTCGGGGGGCGACCTGAACATCTACTCGCTCTTCGTCGAGCGGGCGATGACGCTGGCCAAGCGCACGGGGCTGATCGGGCTGCTCGTGCCCTCCGGCATCGCATCCGACAAGACCGCGGCACCGTTCTTCAAGAGCGTAGCGACCGAGGGCCGGCTGAAGGCGCTCTACGATTTCGAGAACCGTAAGGTGTTCTTCCCGGACGTGCATGCGTCGTTCAAATTCGTCGTCTTCGTCGCGAGTCCTTCACCGACGCCGGGGGAAGTCAAGCTCGCATTCTACCTCCGCAACATCGGCGAGATCTCCGACCCCGAGCGCTGCTTCTCGCTCGACGCCGTGGACTTCGCCCGCGTAAATCCAAACACCGGGAC
>JBASBA010000349.1:0-1778 GCA_049650885.1 Alteraurantiacibacter sp.
GGCGAGGTGTTCGCCGGGTCGGCACGGCCCATCATCGTCACCGATGGTTTCCTGCACCTGACAGGATAAAAAGCGAAAGAAACCGACCGACCCGAGGTGATGCCCGCTTTCTCGCGCGCCTCCCAGCAGACCGCTTTTACGCTGGCGGACCGTGGCATCAACGCCAGCGTCGTGCGCAATCCGCGATCCGTGCATGGCAAGGGTGAGAGACACGGTTTTGTGCCAATGTTGGCTGCCGTTGCGCGCGACAAAGGCGTGTCGGCCTATATCGGAGACGGGCAGAATGTGTGGCCCGCCGTCCACCGCCTCGACGCCGCGCGCCTTTACCGGCTGGCACTCGAACGCGGCGCGCAGGGTGAGGCATATCATGCCGTCGCGGAGGAAGGCGTGCCATTCAAAGACATTGCCGAGGCAATCGGCCGCCAGCTCGGCCTGCCTGTCACCTCGCTCTCGCCTGATGAGGCCGAGACGCATTTCGGGCCACTTTCGGTTTGGGTCCCAAACGACGGCCCTGCGTCAAACGCCTGGACGAAGGACACGCTTGGCTGGCAGCCCGAAGAGCCCGGCATCGTCGACGATATCGCGCAGCCCGATTATCAGGGATAACGCGCGACCTGATACACTGCGTTCACCGGATCGCTGGCCTGCATTGGCTCTGCTCACACCGCAGGCCGCAATGCGATGCAAGAAACTACGCCCGGCGCGAATGTCAGCTTCCGGAAAGCTGCGCAAAAGCATGCCAAGCTTGGGCAAAGGTCTGCTATAGCACGTTAATCTCACGCTGGATTTTCTGCTCATGCGAACTGCTGCAGGACCGCAATTGGTAAAAGAGGGCTCGAAGCGGACATTTGGCCCGTCACAGCCTGACGTCACGGGCAGCCTATGGCCCCAAGGACGATTTCTCCGATCATCGCCACAGACTATTTCCATATAGCCACCGCAACCTATAGCACGTTGACCGTCGCGCCTTACCGGTCCACCACGCTTATGCAGCAGCGTCCGAATCTGCTCGACCACCGGTACGCGCTTTCAGATTGTCGTGCTCTTCGCCCGCATTCAATCGGACTTGCAGACACCTTGCTCGGTCTTCTCCCCATGTCGGTTTGCGAAGGTTCTAGCGCCACGCGACCCTATCCACGTAGTGGTTGAGATGCGGCGCACTGAGCGTTTGGTCGACGCCGATCAGCGCGCGAAAGCCACCTCATCGACATCGGGCTGTTGAGGGCGATCTGATCCTACACCCGCCGCCAAAACCGCCAGAACCGACGAAACCACGAGGGAACGTCGCATATGGCCTTTTAAACAAGGGACTTGCCTTGATCCGTCAGAGCCGAAGCAACCCCGCCAAAACCCTCCCTTACGGCCTAGCAACCCCGCCAGAACCTCATTTCTGTCCGCAACGCTACCTGTCGAATGCTCAGGTAAACGTTAGGCCCAGCGGGACTAGGTCAGCTTTGGAAGTACTGGCAGGTGGCTGTGGTGAAAGGGTCGACGGGTTGCTTCGGTTTTTACTAGATTGGAGTTGGAGTTGACCCGCTTCTAAGGACACCCTGACAGATCAGCCGGAGGTGTTCCTGATGACCCGCTACCGCCCTGCCTATCCGCCGGAGTTCCGGCGCCCGATGATCGATCTCGTTCGATCCGGACGCACGCCCGAGGAGTTGGCGCAGGAGTTCGAGCCGGGCGCGGCCTCGATCGCCGGCTGGGTCCGGCGCGCCGATGCCGAGGACGGCACACGGTCCGAGGTCATAACCAGCGCCGAGCGCGAGGAGCTTGCC
>JBASBA010000350.1:0-5388 GCA_049650885.1 Alteraurantiacibacter sp.
AAATTGAGACAGCACGTTCATCGGCTTGTTGAAGAGGATCAGGCGGGACATTGCAGGCTCCCTGCCCGTTCCAGGGCCGCCGGGGCTGGCCGGGTCACTGTGCGTTTATCTCTTCGACATCGTCAGCCAGTTTTTGCATCAGTTCAGGCATATGGCCGAGGTATTCCTGCATATAGGCCTGATTTGCCTCGGCAAATGCGGGGTGGGCATTCGCATCCGCCATGCGCGCCAGAAAACCATTCCCCTGCGGTGACATGATGAAACTGTGCAGCGCCTGTAATTCTTCAAGTGTAAACTGGTCTGAGTAAGCCACAGCGAGGCTGTTCATGATCGGATCGATATGCCGGGACAAGACATCCATACTGGTGGCCTGGACCCGCTCCGCATGGCGATCGTAAATCGCGCCAGCCTCCGCCGATTCTTTCAAATTTGGAAACGACGCGCGCATCTGGGTGAGCATCTGGCCGATGACCTGATCGAACATTCCCATCCGCGCTTCCAGCGGATAGCCAGTCTCGATTATCTCCTGCGCCAGCTCCAGCCTAGCGTCGGGAGTGCCATCCTGTGCCTGAGCCATCCCAGGCACAGCAATGCCAATTGAGGCGGCGATGACCAGTACTGCCAGCTTCATGCCGTAACCTCTTGCAAAGTCGGGTTCTACTGATCGAGGAAGGAGCGCATCTTGCGGCTGCGGCTCGGATGCTTCAGCTTGCGCAGCGCCTTTGCCTCGATCTGGCGAATACGTTCGCGCGTCACGCTGAACTGCTGGCCGACTTCTTCCAGCGTGTGATCTGTGTTCATGCCAATGCCGAAGCGCATGCGCAGCACGCGTTCTTCACGCGGGGTGAGCGATGCCAGCACGCGGGTAACGGTTTCCTTCAGGTTTGCCTGGATCGCCGCATCCACCGGGATAATGGCGTTCTTGTCCTCGATGAAATCACCCAGATGCGAATCTTCCTCGTCACCGATGGGCGTTTCGAGGGAAATCGGCTCCTTGGCGATCTTCATCACCTTGCGAACCTTTTCCAGCGGCATGGACAGGCGCTCTGCCATTTCCTCCGGCGTGGGTTCACGGCCCTGCTCGTGCAGGAACTGGCGGCTCGTGCGCACCAGCTTGTTGATCGTCTCGATCATATGGACAGGAATACGGATCGTGCGGGCCTGATCAGCGATGGAACGCGTAATCGCCTGCCTGATCCACCAGGTGGCATAGGTGCTGAACTTGTAACCGCGGCGGTATTCGAACTTATCGACCGCCTTCATCAGGCCGATGTTGCCTTCCTGAATAAGATCAAGGAATTGCAGGCCACGGTTGGTGTATTTCTTGGCGATGGAAATCACCAGGCGCAGGTTCGCCTCAACCATTTCCTTCTTGGCGATACGCGCCTCGCGCTCGCCCTTCTGCACCATGTTCACGATGCGGCGGAATTCGTCCAGGCTCATGCCCGTGGCGCTGGCAATGTCCGCGATTTCGGCGCGGATACGCTCTACGGCGTCGCCTTCCTTATCAGCGAAGGCGGCCCATTTCTTGTCCTTCTTCGACTTTTCCTTCAGCCAGGTATCGTCCAGTTCATTGCCGACATAGACATTGAGGAAGTCGATACGCTTCACCTTGTGCCGTTCGGCAAGGCGCAACATCTGGCCGCCCAGCGCGGTGAGGCGGCGGTTGAAGGCGTAAAGGTTGTCTACGAGGTATTCGATCTTCGTCGCGTGGAACTGCACGGATTCAACCTCTGCGGTCAGCTCCTCGCGCAGCTTCTCGTAACGGTTTTCCTTGGCTGCTGGAAATTCATTGCCCGCGCCCATGATATCGACGCGTTCTGCCTGCAGCTTTTCGAACTTCTTGAACAGGTCCGTGATGCGCGCGAAGCGCTCGATGGCATCGGGCTTCAGCGCCGCTTCCATCTGGGCAAGGGACATGGTGTTGTCCTCTTCCTCATCGTCGTCGCGCTTGCGGCTTTCGCCGTTCTCGCCGTCTTCGCCTTCTTCACCATCATCGTCGTCGTCTTCATCGTCGTCGCGGATGGTGGGACCGGCGGTTTCTTCCGAAATCTCGCCGTCGTCGTCCTCGTTTTCCTCTTCCATCTTGTCGACGGGAGGTTCCTTGGAAAGCATCGCGTCCAGATCCAGGATCTCGCGCAGCTGCATTTCCTCGTTGTTCAGCGCTTCGGACCACATGATAATGGCGTGGAAAGTGATCGGGCTTTCGCAAAGGCCCATAATCATCGTGTCACGCCCGGATTCGATACGCTTGGCGATGGCGATCTCGCCCTCGCGGCTGAGCAGCTCCACAGCGCCCATTTCGCGCAAGTACATGCGCACAGGATCATCGGTGCGGCCTTCCCCAGCCACCGACTTCTTCTTTTCGGGCACATTCTGTTTGGGTTCAGCTTGCGATTCGGAACCGGTAGGGGCGATTTCCTCCGGCCCGTCGTCTTCCTCGGCCTCGTCGGCATTTTCCACGATCTGCACGCCCATGTCGGACAATGCGGACTGAACGTCCTCGATTTGGTCAGAGCTCATCTCGCCCGAAGGCAGCGCCTCGTTCAGCTCATCATAGGTGATGTAGCCCTTGCGCTTTGCCTTGGCGATCATCTTCTTGATCGATACCCCATTGAGGTCGATCAGAGGAGAGTCGTCGTTCTGCTTTGTCTCGGCGTCGGATGCCATAGTGATGCGTCAGTCCGTTTCCTGTTCGGCGACCTGCCTTTCGGCGGCCTCCGGATCTTGTTTATCAAACGCCTCTGAAGCGGCGCGCTTTCTGGTCATTTGCCCGAGTCGCACATCGATTTCCAGTTTTCGTTTGCGCAAACTTTGCTGTTCCTCAAAAGAACCTTCAGGATCTGTATCGAAGCTACGGGTGGCCGCAACAATAGCTGCCTCAAGCGCCGGCCTTTCAACCAGCAGGGCAACAGCTTCGGCCAAATCTTCCCTCGCCTCGTCCGGATCGGAGCCTTCCATCAGGAAGGAAAATCGGGTGTTATCCGGTGCAGGCGGCAAGATGTCTTGACCCGATATGGGCAAATTGCCCGAAGCTTCAAGCTCTTCTGCATGATCAAGCAGGAAATTTACTGCCTGCGCCAATTGTGCATCGCCTTTTTCAAGGGTCAGCAAGGCGTCAGCGTGCCGATGTATCTCGCCCGCAAAGCGAGCAAGACCGTTAAGCACGGCGGAGGTCAGCATATCGCGGAACAGGCTTGGGGTTGCCCTTTGCAATCGCTGCGTCACCTGCGGCGAAGTGCGAACGGGTGCGTCACGGCGGTAGGGCGTATTCTTCTGGAAGCCGCCGCCCTTTTTGAATTCCCGCGGGGGATAGGCAAAGCTGCCGTATAATTCCATCAGGTCGCGCTTGTAGAGAGAACGTATGTCGGGATGCTGGATTGCGTCCACATGCTCCAGCACCCGCGCCTTCAGGCCCGCCTTGTCCTCAGGAGAAGTGAGGGGGGCAGCGTCACGTTCATGCTCCCAGATCAGGTCCAGCAGAGATTTGGGCTGATCCAGCAGGGCATCCATTGCCTTGCGTCCGTCGCGTTTGAGCAGATCGTCAGGGTCCAGGCCGGCAGGAAGCTGCGCCACGCGCAGCGAATGTCCGGGACGCAGCAGCGGCAAGGCACGTTCGGCGGCCCGCATTGCGGCGCGCTTTCCCGCGCTGTCTCCGTCAAGGCACAGGACAGGCTTGTCTGCCATGCGCCAGAGCAGTTCTATCTGTTGCTCTGTAACGGCCGTGCCCATCGGTGCGACGGCATCATCGATACCGGCCGCAGCCAGCGCGATCACATCCATGTAGCCCTCTGCCACGATCACGCGGGCCGTCTTGCGCGAAGCGGCGGCGGCGCGGTGCAGATTGTAAAGTGTGCGGCCCTTGTCGAACAGGGGCGTGTCCGGGCTGTTGAGATATTTCGCCACGCCGTCGCGGTCTTGGAGGATGCGCCCGCCAAAGGCGATTACCCGCTCTCGTGCGTCCTGAATGGGCAGCATCACGCGGCCCCGAAAGCGCGAGTAGGGGATTTTATCCTCCACCTCGATCAGCAGGCCGGCCTCTATCAACAGGCGTTCGTCGAAGTTTGAAAGCGCCGTCTTCAGTGACTGCTTGTCATCCGGCGCCCAGCCAAAGCCGAATCGGCGCACCGTATGTTCGTCCAGCCCGCGTTGTTGAAGATAGGCGCGGGCCTGTTCCCCGGCAGGCGAATGCAATTGCGCCACGAACCATTCCTGCGCGGCGGCCATCACATCGTGCAAGGTAGCGCGTTGCTCTGCCCGTTGCGCGGCGCGTGGATCGGGTGCGGGCACATCCATTCCGGCTTCGGAGGCAAGCTCCTTCACCGCATCCATGAATTCCAGCCCGTGCTGCTCCATCATCCAGTCGATGGCGCCGCCGTGCTGCTGGCAGCCGAAGCAATGGTAGAAACCCTTCTGGTCGTTCACATAGAAGCTGGGCGTTTTTTCGGAATGGAAGGGGCAGCACGCTTTCCATTCACGCCCGGCGCGCGTCAGTTTTACCGTGCGCTGGATCAACGCGGACAGCGTGATCCGGCTTTTCAGTTCATCCAGCCATGCAGGTGACAGCGCCATGCACCATCAATGCGACTCAAACGCGCTCAGTTCAACCGCCAACAGCGTTAGTTTGCGCCGAATTCGCGCAAGCGTTGCTTACCGTATCGCTGGCTGCCGGGTAGGGTCCGGGGCCACCTGCGGCGGTGTAGTTTGCAAACACCTCGTAGGCATCTGACGGTCCTGCGGGGGGCAGGGTGCTTTGCCAGTAGAAGGTGATCGGTTCGCCCTGGCCCCACTGGTCACCGCCGTCACCCTCTTCCACTGTCCACGCGATGCCCTGTTCGTGGCAGGTGGCGACAATCATCATGTTCGCGCCGATGGCGTTGGCCGCTTCTGCGAATGAAAAGCCTGCGTTGCCTGTAAAACCGTGGCTGGGCATGGTCATGCGGAAAGCTTCGGTCGTCTCCACATTGGACGCATCATTGCCATCGCCGCTGCCCGTAGTGGGATCGTTGTCTTCTCCGGGATAAACTGTGTGCACGTAAGTGTAGACCGTGCCTTCGGGCGCGGTTGCCGGATCGCACTCTTCCATCCCTGCAGGACACGCCACGAAGGAGGTGATATCCGCAAATGCGCCAGTTTCATTCGTCAGACGGCCCTTTACCTCTTCGCCCTGTGGCCCGACGATCTTTGCGCCCAGTTGCAGGTCGGCAAAGTCCCCGGCGTTGAGGGATTGGCGAGCGATTTCGGCTTCTTCATTCTCCGCCGCCAAATCACCATCATTATCCACTTCCGGCTCAGGCGAGCAGGCGGAAAGGGCAGTCGCTACGATTAGGGCAACGGGCAGGGCAACGGGTAGGGCAAAATGGTGTTTCAGCATCGAAAGGCTCCTTG
>JBASBA010000351.1:0-1701 GCA_049650885.1 Alteraurantiacibacter sp.
GGGCTGCACCGCCACCGAGCGCGATGCAGCACAATTACGCACGCCAGAGGGCGCCTTGTTGAACACCGATCCTGACCTGTCTTACGATCTCGACCAGTTCAGCACCGCGGTGTTGAACGACGACAACCGCGAATTGTTCGTGCAGGACTCGATGAATATCTTCCGCCGCTTCCCCCGCGAGATGACATCTGAAATGGTGCGCTTTTATACAGAGGCGCTGGCGCTGCGGGCGCTCAACCCCATCCAGCTTACCAGCACGCAGCAGATGATCCTGACCGGCGTTGGCAGCGGTCAGGTGAAGCTGTCCGCAGGCCAGCAGGGTAATCGCAGCTATGATCTGTCAGGTGGCTGGAACGGCGGCACGGGCATTCGCTATCTTTCCCTGACCTATCCCGATGCAAATACCGTCAGGCAGCGATTTGAAGATGCCGGGTTAGAACCGCCGGTGTTGACCAGGCGCAGCAATGGCACGCACAGCGGATGGGTTACGGATCCCGCTGGTCTCACCATCGAAATAACGACAGGTAACGGTTTTAGAGATCATTCCGATGATGGCGTGGGGGTTGGCATCGGCGTGTCCGATATGGAGGCAAGCCGCGCATTCTATCGTGAATTCGTGGGGTTGGATGAGCTGCCTGCACAAGAAAGTGCCGCGCTGGACGTCAACCGCTATCCCTTCCGGCACGGCGAAACCACGATTTATCTGCACCAGGTTGCAACCGGCGGCAGCGCGGACACGGGAAGTTCGGGTATCCAGTATGTCGTGAAGGATGCAGCAATGGTCGATGCACGCGCGCGGCATCGCAATGTCCCGGTTGAGACGCCGCTCAATCGCCTTGACGGGTTCGATCTCACCACGATCTGGGTGAACGATCCCGATGGTGTGACCAATAACTTCGCTCAGGTAGGGCCGGGTTCGCGCACAGCGCAGGAACGCGCGAACTGACATGAAAAAGGGGGCCGACGAGGCCCCCTTCTCCGTTGTTCGATATTACGCTGAAGACTAGTCGGCCTTCTTCGCCACGATATAGCGCGACAGGGTCTCAATCTCTTCTTCGGATACCATCCCGCCAAAACTGGGCATTGCACCCTGGCCGTTGCTGATGGTCTGATTGACATATTCCACGCTCAACGCATCGTTTCCGTCAATCGCGGGGCCGATGCTGCCGAAACCGTTGGCATCGGCAAAGCTGTGGCAGGATCCGCAGCCATATTGGCTGAACAAGGTGCGGCTGGCCTCTGCTTCCGCATCCGTCACCGAAACTGCCTCGGCCCCTGTATGCTCGGCCCTTGCATGATCGTCTTCCTGCGCCATTGGCGCGAAAGTCGGCGCTGCCAGCGCAGCCGAACCAAGTGCTATAAGCGCCAGTTTGCCAAAGTTCTTTGTGGTCAAAATCATATCTCTCAAACCCCTTCGAAATCTTATGGGCTCCAGTCGTGAAACTTGGCCCTAGTCAACGTCTTGTCTAACAGAACCAAGCTTTACCGCAGATTTATGGCGGCCACCGGCTCGGTAAAAAAGTGGACATTGTCAATCAGACGGATCACTACCATCATGGTTGCATCGCGGCAAGGCAGCTTATAGCACCGGCGGAATACGGTAAGAGGAGCAGGTATGACAAAAGATATTCGCAACATCACCGGGATACTTGCCACCATCGCGGCGATCCTCGCCTTGCCAGCCTGCAACCAGGCCGAAGA
>JBASBA010000352.1:0-4260 GCA_049650885.1 Alteraurantiacibacter sp.
CTTCTCGATTGGCTGATAGGGATCGGTATTGGTGCCCATCGCAATCGGCCGTGGGACGTACTTTGGCCTGCAAAGGGTTTCGCGCAAAAGCCGGGCCGCGTTCGGCTTGGCAAAGAGCTTTGTCTCAAAATCCAGTCCGGGCGATAGATCGTGATAGGCATGGGTGGGACGGGCAAAGCAATACACACATCCATGCTCGCAGCCTCTATAGGCATTGAGCGAGCGATCAAACCCGATGTCAGGCGACTGGTTGAAGGTGAGAATTGTTTTCGGGTATTCCTCAGTTACCGTTGTGCGCAGCTTGATGGGCGGTCCATCCAGCGCCTCCATCGCATCACGCCAATCGCCGTTGGCTGTGGGGGCAGACAGTCCAAACCGCTGCGACAGATATGCCGATTGCGCGCCACGACCACGCTGTGGAATTTGGCCCTTGCTCATGGAACATAAATAGAACAAAGTGACCACAACGCAAGCAGGAGGTGAATTTGGGAATACTCGATTACGTGGAACTGCCAGCACAATCGGTTGCTGGCCAAAAACGCTTTTATTCAGAGGCTTTTGGATGGTCCTTTACATCATATGGCGAGGATTATGCCGCGCATGAGAACGATCAGTGCCAGTTTGCGCTCAACGGTTCGGGCCATCATCAAAGCGACGCCGCACTCCCGGTGATTCGCGTGGAGGATATCACTGAGGCCTATAAATCCGTGATTGATGCGGGCGGGGAAATCA
The DNA here is from genome assembly GCA_049650885.1 of Alteraurantiacibacter sp. GTDB lineage: Bacteria > Pseudomonadota > Alphaproteobacteria > Sphingomonadales > Sphingomonadaceae > Alteraurantiacibacter. Next base: position 733 of record JBASBA010000352.1, read on the forward strand.
CAGTCCAGATTTTCGAGTTTCCCGGAGGCCTTCGCTTCCACTTCAATGATCCTGAAGGTCAGGCGATGGCTGTTTATCAACCTGCGACGGAATAAAGGCTAGCGCTCTCTCAGGCGCGGCATCAGCTCAACGAAATTGCACGGCCGATTGCGGCTGTCGAGCTGCTCTGCAAGAATTCCATCCCATCCATCCCGAACTGCGCCGTTGGAGCCGGGGAGGGCGAAGATATAAGTCCCGCCAGCCAGAACGGCCAGAGCGCGCGACTGCACTGTTGATGTGCCGATGGTCTTGTAGCTGATCCAGCGAAATAGCTCACCGAAGCCGGGTATATCCTTGTCCTTGATCCGGCTCAACGCCTCTGGCGTGACATCGCGCCCGGTCAATCCGGTTCCGCCGGTCGAGACTATGGCATCGATTGCAGGGTCATCGATCCAGCGTCGCAGCAGCGCGACAATTGCCGATACATCGTCCTTCGCAATCGAGCGCGTTGCAAGCGCATGGCCTGCGCCACGGATGCGTTCGGCAAGGATATCTCCCGATGTATCCTCATCCGGCCCGCGCGTGTCCGATATGGTGAGCAGGGCGATATTAATCGGGCGAAAAGTCCTGCTCTCGTCAATAGCCATTATTGCCCTCCGGACATGTATACACGGCCGTCGCTACCAGTCTCCGGGAACATCGGCCAATCATTCTGCGCCAGGGCTACTCGGGTGGGCGAAGTGGCATTCGCCTGTCTTTCGTACATCCAGTAGTTGCGCATCACGATGGCGACATATCCTCGAGTTTCCCAATAAGGGATTGCCTCCATGTACATCAGAGGATCGCCGCCGTCGTTCACCTCCTGTGTCCACCGGGTGATTGGCGTGAGGCCGGCGTTATAGGCCGCCATTATCTGTGGCAGCCGGCCTTGCGTTGCGGGGTTTCTTGCAACCATCTTGAGGTTACATTGACCCAGAGCGAGGTTCATCTCGGGCTCGAACACGTTGATGGCACCAGCGGGCCTGCCCACGCAACCTGCATGTTGCCGAAGGGTTGGCGGTGTGATCTGCATCAGCCCCTGCGCATTCGCGGGGCTGACGGCGTTGGAGCGGAAAGCGGATTCCTGCAGGATGTGCGCAAAGGCAAGCCCGGGATCAATTTCCCACCCCTGGCGAGGTGCGATTTTCGGGGCAGGATAATGCGATGCCGGGTCCGCCTGCCCACCCGAGGGGGCATTCAAAGCCATGTAAAGCTGCGTCTGCGGAAAGCCGAGATCGCGCGCGAGGCGAGAATATGCATCGTATTCACGCGGATCGCCGATGCGGGCCTGATGGATCAAGACCTGACTGCCCAGCACATCACGGCCGATCTCCGTGAGGGCCACAGCGATGCGCGTGTTGGGATTGCCACCGATTGCCTGCCAGTCTTGCGCCGTGAAATCGGCGGTTTCCACGCGATCCGGCAGATCTCGCCCCAGCTGTTCCGCGGCCAGCATCCCGTACAGGGTTTCGTCCAGCAATGCCGCGTCGTTCAGAAGATCCTTGCTCAAGGCAGGCTGGCGACAGCGCAACGCGGCGCGCGATGCCCAGAAAAGCGATGCAGCTCTCAACGTGGGATTGATGGCCCCTTGCGCTGCACGCTGGAAAGAGGCCGAAGCGATCTCGCAATCGCCAAGACGCCATGCAGCAAGGCCCGCCGTCCACTCGCCTTCCGCAACCCATTCGCCGCGTCCTTGCGAGACAGTTTGCGCCATGGCCAAAGCCTGCGCATCGCGGTTTTCGATGAAGTAACTCCACGCGATGCGTTGACGCCATTCCGCAAGCGAATCCGGGCTAAGTGAAGCCTCGACGCCGTTCAGCAGCAGGCGGGCACCTGTGGGATCGTCGTTGGTGATACGTTCCAGGATTGCAGCACGGATATCGGATGGCATTGTGCCGTCATCGATTGAGCGTGGCCGAGTCCGCCGGGGAATCGCGCGCTGCGAGTTGAGATCGCGCGGATAGGGCAGGTTCGGCTCCCAACTCAGGCCGCGTGTCTTGCCCAGGCGAACGAGCTGCGGCGCCTGCGGCAATTGCGTTCCGGTTTGCAGCCAGGTGGTAATCTGTTCCAGTTCCGCGCGCGGTGAATTTGCCGCGAGGTAGTATTCAGCGCGGGCCACGTCGTGCAGCAGACCGCTGGGTCGTTGCGCCAGCATGCTCTCCACACGGTTCCAGTCGCCGCCTTCAATCGCGGAAAACAGGCTACTGTAATACTCGCGATCTTCGGCCGAGAGTTGCTGCGGCGCGGGTCGATCATACAAGCGGGCCGTGAAGTAGGTCCGCGAATCCTGCTGCTGCGCAAGAGCGGGCGCGGTTGCAAGACAGGCTAGGGCGGCAGCGGTCGCGGCAAATCGCTTCATGAAGAGGCAGTCCATTGGCAAAGCCGCTTCCAGAGCCGTGCGCGTTGCCGGGCATGGTCCAGAAGTCGGTCGGGGGAAAATGTTGCGAGGGTGGCAATATCGCCCACGCGGGCAAAGGTCTCTGGTGAAGCGTTCTGCTCATGCCCTATCAAACCGGGCAGCTTGCTTCCGAAAAGCAGGATTTTCTGAGGCTTCGCAAGGGCAATGTGTTGCTTGATTGCACTTCCCAGGCCGTCTCTCCCAAGCTCGTCCCAATCGGGCAAAGTGGTATGAGAGGGAAGCGCGCTGGCGAAATAGGCCGAATTGGGATCGACGCCTAACGCGCGCAGCACGTTGCCGAGCATCTGGCCTTGCGGACCGGACAGCAGCGAATCGCGATCATCGACCTCCGGCATCGTGGCCAGCACCATGATCGGGGCGCCTTCCACGCCGATGGGCGCCACGCGGCCGGCCTGGCCGGATGCGAACGGATTTTCCGGCCCGACCCACCAATCACGAAAAGCTGCCAACGTATCTGGCAGGTCGGCCGCCATTACTTTGGGCTCAGGCGGCTTTTCGGCTTCCGGCTCTCGGCCCGGCGGATTTGCAGGCGCTACCGGCTTGGTATCGTCTGCCAACAACGGCTCTATCTCGTCGGTAAAATCAAAGTCCACGCCCGCATCGCGCCACCAATCGATGGTCGCGGCATATTGCTCGCCAAGGGTTATATCGGTGCGATTTTCCATGTTCGGACTTTAGGCCGGTCTTGACGCCCCGCGAGGCAACGATCAAGTCCTCACCGATGGAAGTTCTGCAAAATGAGGCGAAATGATGAGTGAACGGGAATCGATGCCCGTCGATGTCGTGATTGTTGGGGGAGGGGTCGCAGGCCTTTCCGCGTCAATCCGGCTGAAGCAGCTGAACGAAGAGCTTGAAGTGGTGGTGCTGGAAAAAGGCTCCGAAATCGGGGCGCATATTCTTTCCGGCGCGGTGGTTGATCCCAAAGCGCTGGATGAATTGTTGCCGGATTGGCGCACAATGGATTGTCCGATGGCGCAAACGCCTGTCACGGATAACTGGCACTGGATGCTGGGCAGGGCAGGCAAGACCAATCTGCCGCATGCCATGATGCCCCCGCTGATGAGCAATGATGGGTGCTACACTGGCTCTCT
>JBASBA010000353.1:0-9146 GCA_049650885.1 Alteraurantiacibacter sp.
GCTCGCAGGCCGCGCTCGAAAACTCGGACTGGTTCCTTGTCCTCGCGCAGAAGGCGGAGACGATATCGGGGTTCCGTAATTCCGACCGCTTCGAGATGAGCGGTTACTCCGAAGCGCTGATGCGGTCGCTGAAGCGCAACGGCATCGATTATTCCGATATCCTCATCCGTGGTCCTGAAACCGAAACGGTCGCGCGGCTCGTCCTCGATCCGTTCTCGGGCACGCTCTATTCCTCGAGCCCCGACGTGTTTGCCGAGATCGAAGCGCTGGTCGAACAGGGCTATCCGATGGGCGAGGCCATCGAGGCGGTGGCATTCCCCGAAATGCACGCGCCCATGCTGGAGGCGGCGGAATGAAGCGTCCATCGATCTCATCCGCCAGCATACAGGATGCTGCGATCGCAGGACTGCGCATTGCAGGGTGGCTCGCGGTGAACAGCCTGATTGCATTGGGACTGCTCAGCCTCGCCGCGTTCACGATCGGCAGCTTCTCGCTCGATCTGACCATGCACCACCTCGCCAATCTGTCGACGCGGTACATGGCCGCCGATCTGGCGCGCCAGAGTCAGTTTACCGGCATCGTCGCCGCGATTCTCATTGGCGGCTTTGCAGCAACGGCGTTCTTCCGCCGTCACAGCCTCCACCACGCTCTCACGCAAAGGTAAAAACCCATGGAAACCAACTCTCCAACCGCACTGCCGCTCGATCCTTCCACATCCGATCTCGATCTGGTCGAGCGCGCCGCGACGCCCGATCCGGATGCAACTCCGGTGCACACGGCGACCGGGTCCAGCGCAGCCACGGCCGACACCAAGGGCGCATCCAAGGCGAAAGGCTTCGCCGGCATGTCCCGCGCGCAAATGCTGCTTGCCGCGCTCGCCATCGCCATGCTGTGCTGGGGCGCATGGGTGTCCAAGGCCATCGTGGGCGGCGCGGCCGATGAGCCGCAGCTGGTGAAACTCCAGCTGCAGGGTATGATCTCCGAATATCTGAACGGTCAGGCGCGCTCCGGCGCGAACGAGCAGATTGCGGCACAGTCGACAGCGGCGTTTCTGGCCGAACTCGATCTCGCCGTCGCCGAACTGTCGGAGGAAGGCCGGGTCGTGCTGGTCAACGAGGCCGTGATCGGCGGCGACATTCCCGATGTGACCGAAGCGGTCAAGGCAAGGGTTTACAGCAAGGTTGCCCGCCCGGCGGTCGCTGCCGCGCCGGTGCAACAGGATATGCAGGCCTACATGGCCGCTAATGGCGGCACCAATGGCCGTTAAGAGCGCCAAACGTCCTCCCCTATCCTTTGGCAGGAAAATGGCGCTGATAGCCGTTCTCGGCTTCGGTTGGGCATCCCTCAATGCCCTGTCGGACTGGAGCGAAACGCACGCGCTCATGATTAACCAGACCGATAGCCTGCCCAATTGGGGGTTCATCGTGGAAAGCGGTAATTTTCCGCAGCGCGGCGATTACGTGATCTTCGATCCGGGCAACGATGCGATCGTGACCAGGTATTTCGGCGAGAAACCCTCCGCTTTCGCCAAGATCGCTTATGGCGTGCCCGGCGATATCGTGACGCGTGAGGGCAACCAGGTGGCGGTGAACGGCCAGACCGTTTCGCAATTGAAGCCACTGACCAAACGCGGCGACCCGCTTGTCGAGGGGCCGGTGGGAACGGTTCCCGAAGGCTGCGTCTATGCCGGAACACCGCATAGAGACGGGTTCGACAGCCGCTATTCCGCGATAGGTTTCGTCTGTACCGACCGTCTCGTCGGCACCGCGAGCCCTATCCTGTGAAGCGGTTCTATCTCCTGCCCGCCCTCGTTGGCATCGCCAGCGGTCTTGCGCTGGGCTCGATCGGCCCCGCAGGCGCGCGCGATCACGGTCAGATGGGCGAGGCATGGCCGGTCATCGAACCCGACCTTCTGTCGGTCATGAAAGCGCGTCTCGAAAAGGCGCAGGCGTCCGGCGAAATGGACGACCTCAATGCGAAGTTCGCAGCCCGGGTGAAGGAAAAAGTCATGCGCCCGGTTCCGGTCGCCGGGATCGGTCATGCTTCGCAAGGCCGCAGCTGGATTTTCGATCCGACCGTGACGATCGAAGAGGAAATCCGCGACGACAAAGGCAGGGTGATCGCGCCCGCCGGATACAGCGTAAACCCGCTCGCCACCATGACGCTGAGCAAACAGATGGTCTTCATCGATGGCGACCGTCCAGCGGAAGTGGCGTGGGCCATGAAGCAGGGCGGGGACACCAAGTCCCGCATCATCATGGTCAAGGGCTCGCCCTTCGACCTCATGAAAACGCAGCAGCGCCGCTTCTACTTCGACCAGAAGGGCACGCTGACAGCCAGGTTCGGCATTCGCCACACGCCCGCATCGGTCCGCCAGGAAGGCACGATGCTGCGCGTCCAGGAAATCGTTCTGAAGGAGGACAGCTGATGTTCGAAAAAGCCAAAGACATGATCCCCGCACCCATGGCGGCGCCCGAGACGGAAGGCCTGCGGTCCGCACGGCTGCATGTGATCGTCGCGCTTGCGCTTCTCGCCGTCGTCATCGCGGCATGGGGACCGATTACCAGCGTGATCGGCGTCTATGCGCTCGCCATCATCGGCGGCTTGGGGACGTTTCTGCTGATCCAGATACCGCTGTGGATCGCGGCCAAGAACATCGCCGACAACCATCACCTGATGTCGGGCGACTGAAACCCATGAAGCGGCTCCTCCTTCTTCTTGGCGCGATCGCGCTCGCATTTGGCGCAGCGCCGGCGTCCGCGCAGAGCAAATGCGAAGGCTCGTTCGTCAATCCGATCACGGATGTGTGCTGGGGCTGCATGTTTCCGCTGTCACTGGGGTCACTGAAGATCTGGCCCTCCTCGCGCAGCGATACCGACAATCCGGACCTTCCCATCTGCGCCTGCGGCACGCCCGTTCCCCGCGTCGGTCTGGCGATGGGCTTCTGGGAGCCGGCGCGGATGATCGATGTGACGACCAAGCCGTTCTGCTTTCCCAATCTAGGCGGGGTCAAGCTCAATCCCGGCTTCAATATCGGGCATGGCGAAGCGACCAATGTCGGGGTGGGCGGGGGTACGGATTCCGCGAAATACCACGTCCATTATTACATCTACCCGCTGCTGACCTGGATGGAGATCCTCACCGACTTCCTGTGCTTCGAGCAATCGACCTTCGATATCGCCTATATCACCGAGATCGATCCGCTGTGGCAGGATGACGAACTGACCACGCTGCTCAATCCCGAAGCGGCCGTCTTCGCCAATCCGATCGCGCAGGCCGCGTGCGCCGCCGACTGCGTCGCTGCTACCGCCAAACTGCCGCTGGACGAGCTGTTCTGGTGTTCGGGCTGCCAGGGTCCGATGTACCCCATGAACGGCAATATCGGTGCCAATGTCGGCATGAAGCAGTCGGGCCGCCTCGCGGCCGAGCGCATGGTCTACAAGATGCACCGCACGGGGCTTGCCTGGGGTACTTCGGGCTCGAAGGCTCTCTGCTCCAAATACATCATGCCGGTGCTCAAGAAGAGCCAGTACCGCATCCAGCAGGTCAATCCGACACCGATGGTGAACGGACGCGAAGCCTGCTCGCCGATCGGCGCCACCACCATCCTGCCGAGGTCCGGCAAGACCTACCCGGTCAAGGGAGAAGACATGGGCTTCCTCCTTTGGCGCAAACGCAATTGCTGCGTGCTGTGAAGGAGCGATCGATGCCAAAATGGATATTGACCGTCGGGATCGCAATCGCTTGCTGCGGCGTTACCGCTGCCATCGCCCAGAGCGTCGAGGGTCTCGACATACAAATGCTGGAAGAGCGTTCGGCCGAGTTCGCCGAAGACGCCGAAGAACTGCTCGCCTTCGTGCGCGATTCTGGCGAGGTCCATACCGAGGAAGCGCAGGCCCTAGTCGATGCCGGCACGCAGCGCATGGCCAATGTCGATGTGACCGGGATCGGACCCAGCGGCGGCGATATCGATCTCGATGCGCTGGTAGCAGGCGCGAAGGGCAATCTTCAGGCCCCCAAGGCCGCACCGCTTCTCATCGCCTTCGTCAGCCTGTCGATGCCCGAGGATTCGCTGAAGCGGACTATCAACGATACGACGCGCGCGGGCGGCATCGTCGTCTTTCGCGGGTTCTCGAAGGAAGGCGCCAAACCCTTCGTTGCCGCCATGCAGCAACTGGTCGACCAGCAGGGCGCGACTAATATGGCGATCGATCCGCGTCTGTTCCGCGCATTCGGAGTAGACCGCGTGCCGACAGTGGTAGCGGTATCGAGCGCATTCGAGCCGTGCGATCAGCTGGACTGCATCAGCACGCCGCCCCCTTACGACGTGATCTCCGGCAATGTTCCGCTGCGCTATGCACTTGAGACCTTTGTCGATGGCGGTGGTCCCGGCGCACCGGTCGCGCGCACGGCTCTCACCAATCTGGGCGGCGCCTGATGCTCATACGCGTCCTTCTCGGCTTTGCCGCTCTCGTCATGGCACCTGCCCTGCAGGCGCAGACCATGGGCGAGGCGAGCGACGATGGGGATGCGTTTGCACGGCAGATCCGCGATGCGACCAATGATTCCATTCTTGCAAGTGGCGCGGAAAACGGGGTTCCGGGCTTCGAGGGCACCGATGTTCCGGGCACGGATTTCCTCGACGATCCCGATGGGCTGACGGCTGCCGGCGAAGCGAAACGCTACGATCCCGATTACCAGGTGGTCATCGATCCCTATCGCACCCGGTTCGATCCCACGACGATCGATCTGTCGGCGGCGACAACGATCGCCGTCGATCCCGATGCGTATATCGGCGGCGGGTTCGATGCGGACGGCGCTGCTGGAACCTGCGAGCCGGTCCCGGGCGGCGGTACGAGCGACACCGAATATCTCGAGAGCTGCAATGCGGGTTCTCAGCCCTATGACGAGGGCCGCATATGCACGGCACCTCTCGATGTCCAAACTGAAGGCTCCAATTATTGGGAGTATATCTGTCATACCGAGCCAGAGCGCGGTGTGGTGCGTCCGCTGTGCGATGCGATCGAAAGCGACCCGCAGGGCGGTTCCTGTACTATTACCGAAAGTGTTCGTGTTGGCGAAACCTGCCTTCAATGGGGAGTAAGGAACGGTGTGCGGTGGTGTACGGAACCGGGCGATCCGATTTACCGCAACACCTACAGCTGCCCACGTGAGCTATCCGTACCCGGTGGCATAGAACGCAATACAGTTCGTGTTGTCAGCGAGACCGTCGATGAAACGATGTGTCAGAGCGCGGTTAGTGATGCCGATTGCACGCTCGATACTCAGGTCTGCATCGCGCCGAACGAAACACGCGTAATTAATGGTCTTTCAGTTACACGCGAGTGTTGGGAATGGGAGCGCAGCTACACCTGCCAAGGCGTCCGTCCTGCCAATGATTGCGGCGAGCTCGATGCGAAGCCCAATTGCAGCTTCGCCTATGACGAATGCCTGAGCGAGAACGCGGACGGCACCTGCAACGTCTACGATCGCTGGTATCGCTGCACCGCGCCGGGCGACGGCGCTGAAGACGTGCCCGCCTATATCTGCGCCGAAGATCTCTACTGCCTCAATGGCGAATGCACGCAGGTCGAACGCGAAGCCTCGACCGAGTTCAAGGATGCGATGGTCGCGGTGCAGGCGATGGGCGAGCTGCGCGACGACTTCAACGCCGACAATCTCACTCTGTTCGGCGGCGAGAACCTGAAATGCACCAAGAAGCTGTTCGGCATCTCCAATTGCTGTTCGGGCAAGGGCGTTCCGCTCATCACGCCCTTCCTGTGCAATTCGGAAGATCGCGACGTCGACAGGAAGGACGACGAGGGGCTCTGCTACAAGGTGGGCACCTATTGCTCCGACAAGGTTCTCGGCGTCTGCGTCACCAAGAAGCAGTCCTATTGCTGCTTTTCGAGCAAGCTCGTCCGCATCCTGCAGGTCCAGGGGCGTGAGCAGCTCGGCATGGAATGGGGCGAGCCCAAGGCGCCCGATTGCGAAGGCTTTATGGTCGAGGAATTCCAGCGGCTCGATCTGTCGCTGATGGATTTCACCGATGTCTACGCCGAGTTCGTCGATGCCGCGAAGATCCCCGACGAAGTCGAGACCTCGCTGATGATCCAGCAGCGCATCGACGAATATTTCGACCTGCATGGAGGCGGATAAGCGAGCGATGCCGAACGTAACCTACATCTATCAGGACAGCCGCTACTGGCGCATGACGGTGTTCGAACTGGCGATCGCCAATGCGCTCGTACGCCAGGACGAGGCCGGTGACGATTATCTCCCCGTCACCTTGTCCGACTGGTTCCAGCGCGAAGTCGAGGCCGACGATATCGAGCCCGTTCTGGACGGGCTTCTCGAACGCGAACTCCTGCAGCCCGACCACGATTGCCCCAGCGGCTACAGCCTGACCGATGAAGGTCTGACCATCGTCTCTACGCTGTACGGCGGCTGCATCCGCATGATCGACCGAGGTCTCGGTCTCTTTCATTCCGCGCTTCTATCGGACGCGCTCACCCCAAAGGAGAACCCCGATGATTAAACGATTTGGCTTGAGCCTGGCTGTGGTCGCACTCGCCGGGCAGGCGACCATCGGCATTCCCGCGGCCGCGCAGAATGCGGAAGTCACGGCGCGCGATGCGTTTTATTGCGAGGAACGCGGACTTGGCAGCTGGTTCTACTGCGATCCGGAGAAAATGAGGGAGGCGGCGATGGAAGAGGAAGCGTCCGAGGCGCCGCCGCCCGCGCCACGTCTGTCCGCCGCCAAGCGGCTTGCCGCGATCACCGAGCAGCTCGATGAGCTCAAAGCCGCCGCCATTCTCGATCCGACCACCGAGAGCGTGTCGGAATACATGCGCTATCAGCGCGTGCAGCTCGACCGCGCATCGACCTTCGCCGATGTGTGGGGGAGGGCGGTCTGGCAGAACCCCGATCTCGATTACACGCTTCAGCGGCCGATCAATTCCTTGGGCAAAAGCACCTGGATGGACGAGCGCAAGGCCGAGCGTGCCGATGTCATGGCATCCCTGTCGCAGCGTTACGGCCTGTTCTACTTCTATTCGTCGAGCTGCACGGCGTGCCGCGTGTTCAGCCCGATCATCAGCAGCGTGTCGCAGCAATACGGTCTGGAAGTGCTGGCGGTCTCCCTCGATGGCGGACCCAACGACGCGTTCCCGAACTACGTCGTCGACACCGGTCAGTATGAGAAGATGGGCCTGAAGGGCGCACAGGTGCCGGCGCTCGTGCTGTTCGACACCCACACCAAGCAGCCCATTCCGGTCGGCTACGGGCTGATGGCCGCCGACGATATCATGAGCCGCATTTTCTACCTGACGCAAGTCGAAGCCGGGAGCGACTACTGATGAACCGGAAACCCAAATCTAACGGCACGCGCCGGTTCTTCCGCGTGCTCGGCAGCTCTGCCGCCATGCTGGCGGCGACCCAATGGGCCGTGACGCCGGTGCAGGCCAATGTCGGAACCGAACTCAATGATTTCTTCAACGATATGGGCGGGGCGGGCAACGCCTACGGCCCCACTGCGTTCGAGGGACAGGCAGCGGGATATTACACCGGTGGCGGGGCGTGGACGCGGTTTCCGACCAAGGACGTCAATCCGGTCAACGTCCAGCTTCCGTCGTTGAAAGCGGGCTGCGGCGGGATCGACATATTCGGCGGCAGTTTCTCGTTCATCAACACCGACGAGATCGTGGCGACGTTAAAGGCCGTGGCCAGCAACTCGCTGGGTTTCGCGTTCCAGCTGGCGATCAAGTCGATCAGTCCGCAGATCTCGCAGACCGTCGAGGAGATGGCGCAGAAGATCGAGAAGTTCACTCAGATGAGCATCAACTCGTGCGAAACGGCGCAGGGGCTGGTGGCGGGTCTGTGGGGCGAGAAGCAGGGCAAGGATTCAGAAGTCTGCCGCGCGATCGCCAACAGCCAAGGCTGGGCATCCGATTGGGCGAAAGCGCGTCAGGAATGCGATGTCGCGACCGAACGCGAGAAGATGATGGCGGATAATGACGATCCGACCATCCAGTCCAAATCGAACAATTACACCTGGCAGATGCTCAATGCGAGCTATCCCGGCTTCAGCCGCGAGTTCAAAGAGTATCTGATGACGCTCGTGGGAACGATCGTCTACAAACGGCCAACCGATGATACGACAAGCGGCGGAGTTTCCTACTACGGGTACGGCGACCGGGATCTGATTACCGCCCTGCTCGATGGCAACAGCAGCGCGCGCGTCCTTCGCTGCGACACGGTCACCGAGTGCCTCAACCCCTCCAGTAGCGGTTCCGTTGGCATCACCGAAGCGCAGGCCCTCAAACCGCGCATCGCCGCGCTCATAACCAGCATGGCAGCCAAAGTTCGAACCGACACCGCATTGTCGGCCGAGGAAATCGGTATTCTGGGCGGCTCGAGTATTCCGCTCTACAAGATCATCTCGGTCAATGCGGCTGCCCAGCTTGGCGGCATGAACAGAGCCGAGATCGAATCCCTCGCCGAGATCGTAGCGATCGACATGGTCGATCAGATCGTGCGCGAGTTCTACGGCACGGTCGTCAAGGGGCAGGGCGCATTCCACAATGCGGACAATGTGACGCTCGGGCAATGGCGCCAGCAGATCAACGAGGTTCGCGATGTCCTCGATGGCTACACCTATTCGATGAACGAGCGGCTCGTCCGCACGCAGGCGATCGTCGATCGTACCGTGTTCCTCGAGCGCACGTTGCGCAACGCCATATCGCCGCAATTGGGGGCTGCTCTGTCCTTCTCATCCACCGCTACGGCCCATGGGCTGAAATAAGGGATTACCGGCAATGCAGGAGATCTTCACCATCGGCGGCGGCGAGTTTATCGTCAATGTGCTGAACGCGGTCGCGGCATGGACCGGGGGAGGGGGCTTTCGCTCCCTCATTCAGGTCGTTTTCGTGATGGGTCTGATCTACGCCTTGCTGGTCGTCGCGGTCAGCTTGAACTGGAAAGCGTGGTTCAACTGGTTCCTGGGTGCGACTGCCATCTACGGCGTGATGATCGTTCCCACGACATCGGTGAAGGTGACCGACAGCATCAATCCGGGTCTGGCCCCGGCGGTCGTCGCCAACGTGCCGATCGGTCTTGCCTCGATCGCGTCCGTGACGAGCCAGATG
>JBASBA010000354.1:0-4076 GCA_049650885.1 Alteraurantiacibacter sp.
GAAACTGGCGCGCATAGGCCGAAAGGCTCTCGACATAGCGTCGCTGCCCCTCCGCATAGATCGTATCGAACGCAAGCGAACTTTTGCCCGAGCCGGAAAGGCCGGTGATGACGATGAGACTGTCACGCGGGAGATCGATGTCGATCCCCTTCAGATTATGTTCGCGCGCGCCTTTGACGGAGATTTTGGTAAGAGCCATGGCGGGTCACTTGGGGTGTAGGACTGCAATAGTCCAGTAGGACGGAAGACCATGCCGAGACACGACCGGGTGCACAGCGTATGTTCATCAAATGTTCGCACAGGTCAAGCGATGAGCCCGGCCAGCATTGCACTGCCAATCCAGCTTATGCCGCATCGCGCGCACCGGCCGTAACCATGAACGTCCATTGGCGAAGGCAATGACCCATGCCGAATTGGTAAGAACAAGAACTAGATCTGACCATCATCGCCTTGAGTCTTGTGACCGAAAGTAACGCCAAAGCGTGAGAATGGCGAACTTTGTGTAATCGCGGAGAAATGCGTGTTGACGCCGAGTTAACCAATTGTGCGTTTCTTATACGCCAAACCGCGTATTCCCTGCCTTTTCCACCCACAGCAACGCGAACCACCACAGTCAGAAATTACATAATTTATGTTATATCAGGCGTGCGCCCGGTATCGGGCAATCAACCTCTTATCGTTAAAAACCAATTCATTCCAATAGTTTGGACGGGTTCAACTGAGAGGACGCAACATGCATAATACGCACACCAAGATTCTTCGGGCCACCATGCTGGCCACTGCAGGGATGGCCGGAATGATGGCTCCCGCTCTCTCCAGGCCGGTCCAGGCCCAGGCGCTGCAACCCGTGGTGGATCTCTGTACCGGTATTAACCTGAATGACTCAGTGCTGACGGATGTGCTCAACACCACTGTCGTGCCGACTGCGGCGGGTCTGGAAAGGCTTTTCGACGAGTTGCTCGACCTTCAGCTTAACATTGGCATAGGAACTATCGACCTACTCGATATTCCCGATGTAAACTTGGGTGTCGCGGAAACCACTGCCGCGCTGGCGGCTGGCGATCCGATCTCGCTAGAGGTGCTGGATTCGAACGGCGACATTGTCTCTCCCAGCAACTGCAACATCACCGCTGACGGCTATACGCTGAACGATGCGGCTGGTCTTGCGATTGGCGGCAACCAGATCACGGGACTGGGTGACGGACTGATTGCCTCGGCTGGCGAAGTTGATGCGATTGCCTTTGGTAACAACGCCTCCACCGCCGTGGGTGCCACTGGCGCAATCGCGCTGGGCACCGATGCCAGCGCCACGGCCGCCAACAGCGTTGCGCTGGGCGCCGGATCGATTGCAGACCGCGGCCCGCTGACCGGTTACAGCGCTGCCTTCCTGACCGGAAGCTTTGATTCCGCAGGCTCCGTCTCGGTCGGCGCACCGGGTGCGCTGCGGCAGATTACAAATGTAGCGCCGGGGTCTGCACCCACTGATGTGGCCACGGTCGGCCAGGTGCAGGCTGCTGTTGATAGCGTTAACGGCGCCGTCGCCAATGCCGTGCAATATGACGATGCCACACAGACTACGGTTACACTGGACGGCGCCGGCGGAACCACGATCGCCAATGTGGCGGACGGCACGCTAAGCGCCACTTCGGACGAGGCGGTGAACGGTTCACAGCTATTCGCCACGAATGAACTGGTTACTGCGAACGCTGCCGATATTGCCGATGTCGGGGCCGATGTCGCCATCAATACCAGTAATATCGCAGACATTGGCGTGGATGTAGCGGCAAACGCCACCGACATTGCAGATCTTGGTATTGATGTGGCGGCGAACGCCACTGATATCGGGGACTTGCAGGTCGCAGTTGCCGATAATTCCGCAGACATCACGGTCAACGCGGGCAACATTGCCACCAACACGACGGACATTGCCCAGTTGCAGGACACGGCCGTGCAGTATGACGATGCCACGCAGGCCAGCGTAACACTTGGTGGCGCTGGTGGCACAACAATCTCCAACGTCGCTGCGGGCACGGTTAGCGCTGGCTCCAGCGATGCCGTGAACGGGGCGCAACTGTTCGCTACCAATACGCAGGTTGACGCAAACTCCGTGGCCATTCAGGCAAATGCCGATGCCATTGTGGCCATCGGCGGAACCGGCAATCCACTGGGCGTGGCCTATGACGATGCAACCCGCACCCGCGTGACCTTCGATGGGGCTGGCGGTACGGTTCTGGCGAATGTCGATGATGGAGAGCTGAGCGCGACGTCCGACGAAGCCGTGAACGGCAGCCAGCTTTTCGCGACCAACCAGAACCTTGCCGATCTGGACGGACGGGTCACCACAACCGAGGGTGATATCGCCAACCTCGACGGGCGCGTCACCGTAAACGAAACCGATATTGCCAATATCGACAGCCGCGTAACGGTGAACGAGGGCGACATCGCTGATAACAGCACAGATATCGCCAACCTCGACGGTCGTGTCACGGTGAACACCACAACCATTACCGAGGTGGAACAACGGCTTGCGAACGTGCCGCTCGCCTATGTGGACGACAGCGATACATCGATGTCCAGCGATACACCCACCAATACGGCAGCGCTGCTCGGCGCAGGTGGAAACAGCGTACGCGTTACCAATGTGGCAGCGGGCAATGTTGCTGCCGGTTCCACCGATGCCGTCAATGGATCACAGCTGGCCGCCACCAATGCGCAGGTGGCGGACAACCGCACCGATATCGATCAGAACACCTCCGATATCGCCCTGATCAACAACAACCTCAGCGGCAGCACGGTGGCGGCAGTCCAGTACTCCGACCCGTCCGATCCCACGGCCAGCAATGGCGGCACGATCTCGCAGGATGTCACGTTCATCGGTGCAGATAGCTCGCAACCCGTTCGCGTGCACAATGTGGCAAATGCCACGCTGACAAACGATGCCGTGAACCTGGGTCAGGTGCAGGCCGGTCTGTCCGAAGTCATGTCAGGATCGATGGCCTACACCGATCAGCGCTTCGACGTACTGAGCAGTGGCCTGAGCCAACTCGCCTTCGATCTGGATGAAGTGCGCGAGGATGCGTTCTCCGGCTCGGCGAGTGCGATGGCGCTGGCCGGTATTCCGCAAACAATGGAAGCGGGACGCTCGATGATGGGTGGCGCGATCGGTCACTATCGCGGTGAAACGGCGTTTGCGGTGGGCTTCTCCACCACGTTCAACGACGGCGAAGGCGTGATCACCGCCGGGGGCACGATGGACACCAACGGCAAGGGCGGGTTCAGCGCCGGCGCAGGGTTCAGTTTCTGAACCGTTACATCTGACGCGGCCCATCCTTGACGGGCCATAGCCGGGCCGCGGCGGACCATTGACGGTTCGCCGCGGCCTTCGTTTATCGCACCGCAGGCTGGACGGGGCGGATCGCAATCGCCATCTGCCTGCCCATGTCCTCGCGCCGCCTCTTCGTCGCCCTGCGCCCGCCAGACCATGTGGCAGAGGCGCTGCTGGATACGATGGAAGGCATATCGGGCGCACGGTGGCAGGATGCGGACAATCTGCACATCACCTTGCGGTTCATCGGAGAGGTCGATCGCCACACGCAGGCCGATGTGCAAACTGCACTGGCGGACGTCATCTTCGCGCCCTTCACCATCAAGATCAGCGGCGTAGGCCATTTTGAAGGCAGGAAACGCCCGAACGCGATCTGGGCGCGGGTTTTGCCCAGCGCTCAGCTCGATGAGTTGCAAATGCGCGTGGAAATGGCTTGTCGCCGGGCCGGACTACCACCCTTGACGCGCAAATTCGTGCCGCACATCACGCTGGCCCGTCTGAATTCCGGCAGCGGGTTCGTCGCAGGCTGGTTGAACCGCCACGGCACGTTGTCGCCGCTGCCTTGGCCAGCAAATCGCTTCTCTTTGTATGAAAGTGACCTGACACCCAACGGAGCATTATATTCCGAGGTAAGAAAGTTTCCCTGAGGCAGCAAATGAATTGCGATAGTTTCAACAATCCGCCCCTTGCGTTTGTGACTTCTTTGCCATCCTACAGGGCGAGTGTCTGGCGGGACGAACTGAGGACCAAC
>JBASBA010000355.1:0-4463 GCA_049650885.1 Alteraurantiacibacter sp.
ACCGATCATTACATGCAGATCATCGCCAACCAGGCGCCGATAGGATTCGAAGCCGAATTCGTGAACCAGCGCGGTGCGACGATCCTTTATCGCGGCATTTTACTGCCCTTCTCCAGCGATGATGAGAGCATCGATTTCATCTACGGCGTCATCAACTGGAAAGAGATGGCCGACCTGCACACTGCGGATGAATTGCTGCTGGAGATCGATCAGGCATTGGACGGCGCCAATGATTACGACGGTTTCGGAAGCGACGACGAAGAACCGCGCCGCCAAACCCCGGACAAAATCGTCGACTGGGCGGATGGCCCCGCCAACCCGCCAATGGACATGCCCGCCGCCATGCCGCAGCAGGATTTTGCACAAGACATTGCAGAACCAAGCGCATTGACCAGCCTGGATCCGGACGAGATGGGGCTGGCAGACTGGCTTGCCGCTGCGCGAGAAATGGCACTGACTGCGCAAAATAGCGAAGAACGCACACGCGCATCTCTCTACGATGCGGTTTCGCGCGCCTATGACTTCGCCATCGCAGCACTTGCTTCGCCGCAGGAGTTCGCAGAACTGCTGGAAGACTCAGGTCTGACAAGGCAGGAGCGCGCACCGATGACGCCGGTGGTAAAGCTGGTGTTTGGCGTGGGCTACGACAAAACCCGCCTAACCGAATATGCCGCCGTCCTGAGCTGGGCGAAACGCTCCGACGTTGTGCGCGGCGCACTGGCAGAGCATCTGAAGAATGCCGACGGAGGCCTGAAGGGCATCATCGCCGCTGAACGCGCTTTCCGACGCGAGCAGGACGGCAAGCCCGTTGCGCCAAAGCCCGAAAGCCCGAAAAAAGCGCTGGCCCGCAAGTTGCGCGCGCTTGAACCGCGCCGATTCGAATCGCTTGGCGGAGAAGGCGACGAGTTTGGTCTCGTGATGATCCGCCGGACCGAAACAGGCGACGTAGTGATGCTGGGCGAAGTGCCCGCAAACACCGCCTTGCTGGAAAAGGCCGCGCGCGAATTGCTGGACTGACAGCCGATATCCGATCCGGTTTTCGGATCGCGAATTTCGCATCGGAACCTTTCACTTGCTGGCCGGGTTGGGAAAAATATGCCTCTTATCCCAACCCGGCCGCTTCGCATCCAACCCTATTTCGGCCACCGCAGCCGATGCCGATTGATCCTGTCGGCCCGCGCCCTGCGTGTTGCCGATGCACAGTTCGAAGAACAGTCCGGCCTTGCCGCGATCGGCACGATGCTGGGCCAGTTCATCAGCCACGAAGTCGAAGGCGTGCCCGTCAGCCTGGTGGTAGAAGGGAAGGATGGCCCGCTGCTATCCGCGCAGGCTGACAGCGACAGCGAAGGCTTCGTACATTTCGACGTAGAGTTGACGCCGGAATGGGATTTACCCCAGCATCCAACCTGGGAAATCGCGCAGTTGCACTGGGATACCGAGGATGGCGCGCAGCAGGTGGACGCCCATATCCTTGCGCCCGGCATGGACGGCAAGCTGGCTGTCATCTCTGACATTGACGACACGATTATCGAAACCGGCATAACCGGCGGCATCGCCTCGGTGGCAAAGAACTGGAAACGCGTGTTCGCCCGTATGCCCGGCCAGCGCACGATCGTGCCGGGTGCAGATACTTTCTACAACGAGCTTGGCCAGTCCCCGCAAGATGCCGACAGCAAACTGGCCAAGGATCAGATGGCCGCGACGAGGCGCCCCTTCTTTTACGTATCGTCCAGCCCGTGGAACCTGTTCTCCTACCTCGTCGCGTTTCAGCGGATGCGTGACCTGCCACTTGGCCCGATAAAGCTGCGCGACTGGGGCCTGAACCGTCAGACATTCGGCAAATCCAGCCACGGCAGTCACAAGACGGATGCGATCTTTGAAATACTGGAAATGTATCCCGATATGAATTTCGCCCTGATCGGCGATGATACGCAAGGCGACCTTCCGGCATTTGCCGAGGTTGTTGAACGCTTTCCCAACCAGATTGCCGCGGTGTTCATGCGCACTGTCTCTGCCGAACGATTCACGCCGGAAGAGAAAGCCAGCGTTTCCGCAATCCGCGAAACTGAAATCCCGCTGTGGATGGGTGAGGATTACGCCACCGGACTGGAATTTCTGCGGGCCAACGGGTTCACACCCAGCGGAGAGACACAGCAGATCGTGGAGGCAGTGGATCGCGTGGACGAGGAGGACAGCAGTACCGATGCTTCCCCCGCGACACAAAGTGCTGGAAGTTAAATCTTCAGTTCCGGTTCATGGGCTGAACCGTTAGTCTGCCGGCCAGACACATGGCCAATATCAAGACACTTATCGCCCGGCTCCTGGCCGTATTCGCAGTCATTAGCCTGACGGCGCAGCCTGTTCTGGCACAAAGCATTAATGTTCTGCGCGATGCCGAGACAGAGGCGCTGCTGCAGGACATGATAGATCCGCTGGCAGATGCCGCCGGACTAGGCGAGGGTGCGGTGGAAATCGTGCTGATCAACGATGGTTCGATCAACGCCTTCGTCGCTGGCGGACAGCGGATTTTCGTCCACTCCGGCCTTATCAACGCTGCCGACCATGCCAACGAAGTCGAGGGCGTGCTGGCGCATGAACTGGGCCATATCACCGGCGGACATATCAATCGCTTTTCCGAAGGCGTGGGCAACGCCTCGAAGATCAGCCTGCTTACAACGCTGCTGGCAGTGGGCGCGGCCCTTGCTGGTGGCGGCGAGGCGGCGATGGGGGTGATGGCAGCAGGTCAGCAGGCGGCGATGGGAAGCTTCCTCGCCTTCAGCCGCACGCAGGAAGCCAGCGCCGATGCCGCAGGCGCGCAATATCTTTCAGATGCCGGCGTCAGCGGCCGGGGCAGCCTGGCTTTTTTCGAGAAGCTGCAAAACTATGAATTCCGCCGCAATGTGAACCAGAGCCAGGACCGTGAATATTCGCGCACCCACCCCCTGTCCGGCAATCGCATCGCCCGCCTGACTGAAGATTACGTTGCTGATCCTGCATGGGATACGCCAACCGACCCTGAACTGGAGGCGCGATTCCAGCGGGCAAAGGCAAAGTTGTTCGGCTATCTCGCCACGCCGGAACGCACGCTGATCGCTTACCCTAATTACATGACCGGCGCACCCGCCCGATACGCCCGCGCCTACGCCTACCATCAGTCCGCACAGATGGACGAGGCGCTGGAGGAGGTGGACGCATTGATCGCGATGTCGCCCGACGATCCCTATTTCCTTGAATTGAAAGGCCAGATCCTGCTTGAGTCCGGCAAGGTCGAGGATGCGCTGCCCGCCTTGCGGCAGGCCACCTTGCTGACGGGCACAAATCCACTGATTGCCACGTCGCTGGGCCATGCGCTGATCGCAACCGAAGATCCTGCCTATCTGGACGAAGCGGAAAGCGTGCTGCGCGCGGCTGTGGGGCGGGATCATGAAAACCCGTTTGCCTGGTATCAGCTGGGTGTTGTGTACGGAAAGCGCGGCGATATTCCGCGTGCTCGGCTGGCAAGCGCGGAACAGCTTGTAATGCAGGGCAATCCGCAAGCCGCGCTGATCAATGCGAATGCGGCCGAAAACGGTCTGCCAGCCGGCTCCCCTGACTGGATCCGCGCCCAGGACGTTGCGCTGCAAGCTCGCGGACTGCTTGAACGCCAGCGAGATCGCAACTAAACCTGCGTTATGCGCTGGATCATCACCATTTGTATCGCCGTTGTCGCCGGTTTTTCGGGCGCTGCTGCATGGGACTACGCTGGCCTGGGGCCGGACCGGACGCGGGAGGCATTGCTCGCCAATCCCGAAATCCTTCCAGAGGCGATGCAGGAATTGCAGCGCCGCGATATGTTGGCCCGCATAGATCCGCTTCGCGACGAGCTGGAGGCGCCTTTCCCCGGCGCGGTGTTGGGGAACCCCGCTGGTGACATTACACTGGTGGAATTCACCGATTATGCCTGCGGCTATTGCCGCCAGAGCCTTGATCACGTGCAACAGATTGTAGCGGCCAATCCTGATCTGAAAGTCGTGATCCGCGAGTATCCCATCCTTTCACCCGGCAGCGCAGATGCAGCGCGCATGGCCCTGGCAGCAGCGGATCAGGGCCGGTTCGAGCAATTCCATAATGCCATGTTCGCCGCGGAAAACCTGTCTGCAGAAAACATAGACCAGGCTGCCCGGCGATCGGGCGTGGATCTTGAGCAGGCAAAGTCCGCCATAGAGGCAGGCGTTTACGAGAGCCAGTTGCAAAACAACGTGTTCCTGGCGCAGAACATGGGCGTGAGCGGGACGCCTGCATGGGTGATTGGCGAGCAGGTTTTGTCGGGCGCGGTCGGGCCTGATACTCTGGACGCGGCGATTGACGAGGCCCGCAATCTCTGAGGCAAACCGCCTCGCAAGGGAGCCGAAACCGGCATCCGGCCAGCAGCCAGGCGGCAGCGGCGAGCGTATAATGGGCGGCATGAGCGTATTGCCCATTAG
>JBASBA010000356.1:0-2528 GCA_049650885.1 Alteraurantiacibacter sp.
TGCTGGAAATGGCGCGGCGCGGCTGCGTCGGAAACGTCGTCGCGCTGAATCCGGGAGGCTTCTGGCGCGGATGGGAGCGAACCTATTTCAAGTGGACGCTGACCGCCTCGCAAAAATTGCTTCGCACGCTGAAGGGCCAGCTCGGAACGCTAAGCGGATCGCCGGTTTCCAGGACAGCGCTGCTCGCCCAACTCTCAGCGCGGCCCTGGGCTCTGGACAGAGCGACGGTGGAAAAGGAACTGGTGTCGTTCGCGGAAACGGAAACGGTCATACCCTTGATCAAAGAGCTGGCTAGCGGTCCCGCACAGAACGGCCCCGCCTCTCCACAAGCCGGCCGCGTGACTATCGCATGGGGAGAAAAGGATCGCTTGTGCCCCCCGCGCCAGGCGCCGCGTTCTCGCGCCGCATTCCCTAACGCTACATTCCAATGGATCAAGGGCAGTGGACATTACTCCATCTGGGATCAACCGCGAGACGTAGCGGATATGATAATCGAAGGGACTGGATCAAAATAATCCTGCGTGAGGCGAAGAGCGGTCGGACCTCATATGTCAGTTCCCGACTAATCGGCGCCCAGCAAAAACTTCGGCGGATCAGTTAGCTGCCGAAAATGGCAACCCCAGCTTCTGCAACAGGATGGTCTTCACTATCGGCCAAGCCGCCTGATACGCCGATTGCACCGACAATCGTATCGCCATCCTTGAGAGGCACGCCGCAGTCGAAAATTACGATGCGGCTGTCATTCGTCGAATGGATACCGTAGCAGACTTCTCCGGGCTGGGCGATTTTCTTCAGTTCCTTGGTCGACATATCGAATGCCCGGGCGGTGTAAGCCTTGTCGATAGCTATTGAGATCGACCCTAGCCAAGCACCGTCCATTCGCTCGAATGTGACCAGATTGCCCCCTGCATCGACCATCGCAATGTTCATCGGCGTGTCGATCTTTTCGGCTTACTTGCGGGCGCCTGCGATGACATTCTGGGCTTGGGCAGCGGTGATAGGTTCCATGATCTTTTTTCTTTTTATTATAACAGTCGTTTAAGTTGCTAGGGTGCTCCCACGCATCGTGACTACCAGCGTAGGGCCCTAAGCAACGCTATTTGTCGTTAGGTTCGGCCATCCGGCGGTGCATCGCTGCGAGTACGGTGTCCGGTATGATACCGGTGAACGCGTCCTGAACCTTGTTCATAAACCCGCTCACAGTGTGCGCTTCGTCATTCAGCAGCGCGTGGTAGCCGGCCTTGGCAACCATTGCCGGATCGTCCTTGCTGTCCGACTGGCCGACATCGGTATTTTCCAGACCTGCGCGGTCAAAGAATTCGGTATCGGTGACGCCTGGCATCAGGCAGGTGATGACGATGTCGGTTTCCTTCAGCTCGTTGCGCAGCCCGAAGCAGAAATAATCGACATAGCTTTTGGTGCTGTTGTAGACGAGCTGGAACGCCCCCGGAATATGGCCGGCGATAGAGCCGGTTACCAGAATGCGGCCCGTGTTGCGCGCCCTCATTTTCTGACCGATGTGGTGAAGCAGCCAAGTGGTGCCGGTGACGTTCGTGTGAATGACATGGGCTATATCGTCCCACTTCTGGTCGAGAAACGCTTCGCCCAGCCCATGCCCCGCATTTGCAAGCAGCACGTCCGGAGTACGTTCACCCATCGCGGAAACGAGTTGGTCGAGCCCGTCATGCGTCGACAGGTCGGCTTCGACCGTCGCGACTATTGTTGCTCCACACTCCTTCGCCGCGGCTTCGGCGCGGTCAAGGTCGCGGTCGGCTGCGAGTATCAGTTCGCAGCCATCCCTGGCCGCCAGCTTGGTCAGTTCCAATCCGATACCGCTCGATGCGCCGGTTATGACGCACAGACCGGAAAGTTTATCGATTGTATTGCTCATCATGCGTTCTCCATGCCTGGTTTGAGGACCACCTTGGTCCACTCGTTCTGGTTTTCCTTGAAATTCTTGTAGCCTTCGGGTGCCTTTTCCAGCGGCAGCCGATGACTGATCATGAAGGTCGTATCGAGCGTACCGTCCTCGATCTTCTCAAGAAGGTCGTGCGTGTATTTCTGGACATGGGTTTGCCCGCCGCGGATCTGAAGACCCTTTTCCATCATCGCGCCCAGCGGCCATTTGTCGGTCATTCCTCCATAAACGCCAGGGATCGACACCTTGCCGCCGAAGCGGACCGCCATGATCGCTTGTTTGAGCGCGCTGGCACGATCGGCGCCAATGCCGACCTTCTGTTTCACCACGTCGATCATATTGTCGATTGCGAAACCATGCGATTCCATTCCGACCGCGTCGATCACCGCGTCGACGCCAATCCCGCCGGACATTTCCATCAACGCTTCGCGTACATCGGTTTCGCGAAAGTCGATGATCTCCGCGCCCAGTTGCTTCGCCAACGCCAGACGGTTGGGATAATGGTCGATCGCGATAACCTTGGATGCGCCCATCGCGAGGGCGGACTGAATAGCGAACAGGCCGACCGGGCCGCAGCCCCATACAGCCACCGTATCGTCGGACTGAATGT
>JBASBA010000357.1:0-3796 GCA_049650885.1 Alteraurantiacibacter sp.
GAATGGGATAGCTGCGCACCTGCGGCGGTGGCCCGTGCGCACGGCCTGCACTGTTCGCGCATTGACGGCAGCGCCATGATCTATAACCAGCGCGATGTGTATATGCCCGATCTGCTGATCTGCCGCCCCGAATGGGCAGAACGGGTGCTGGCAGAGGTGAAGGATCTGGCTGGTAACTAAGTCCAAAACCGCCCGGATTGATACTATACAAGACGCCTCAAAATGATATTTGCCCACAAAAGCAAGAAGGCAACTGATGCGTCTCGACACATTCTTCGTGGAAAAGGTTTGGGGCGTGGAATCCTTGCCGCCACTTTTCCCGGAGGCGGAGGGCAAGCGGATAGGTGAAATCTGGTTCGATCCGCCAGCCGAACTTCCCGATCTTCTAGTGAAATATATTTTCACCAGCCAGAAACTTTCCGTCCAGTGTCATCCGTCCGACACCCAGACCACAAAAGCGGGGACGGGAAAGCACGGCAAGGAGGAATGCTGGCTGGTCATCGCTGCCGAGGAGGGCGCACAGGTCGGTATCGGTTTCACTCAAAACATCGACAGCGACACCATTCGCGCGGCGGCAATCGATGGCTCTATCGAGACCCTGCTGGCCTGGCACGATGTAAAGGTGGGTGACTTTTTCTCGATCCCCGCAAACACCGTTCACGCTATTGGCGGCGGGGTTACGATCATCGAAATCCAGCAAAATTCGGACATTACCTATCGCCTGTACGATTACGGCCGCGCGCGAGAATTGCACCTGAAGGAAGGGGTAGCGGTGGCCTCCGGCAAGAAATTCGATCCGGAAGCTCGCCGTTACGTGCCGGAAACCTCCAGCCTCACGCTGATCGACGGGCCTCATTTCCGCGTGGACCAGATCGCTGGCTCGCCGCGCGCAAAACAGCGCCAGGCCTATCCTGCCAATCTGCTGGTGATCCCGCGAGCGGGGGAAATTGAAGTTGGCGCAAGCACGATCAGGCCGGGCGAATGTGCGTTGGCAGTCAACATCGACGAGGTTGGTTTCCAGGCGGAATCGGTCTGCCTGGTGACTACCGTGCGCGAGGAGGGCGCGCGGGCATGACCAGGATTGTGCCGATGGTTATGTGTGGTGGCAGCGGCACCCGGCTATGGCCGCGCAGCCGCAAGATGAAGCAGAAGCCGTTCCTGCCTCTTCTGGGTGACAGCACCTTGTTTCAGGCCACTTTGGAAAGGTGCGCGGACGCCGCCATGTTTGCGCCGCCGCTGATCGTTGCAGGAGAGGCGCATCTGGAACATATCCGCGCGCAATTGCCCGATGGCGCGTCAATCATCGTAGAGCCGGGTGGCAGAAACACCGCTCCGGCGATCGCGCTGGCAGCTTGCCGCCAGCCTGCCGATACGATGATGGTTGTGTGCCCAAGCGACCATCATATCCAGCAGCCCGAGGCATTTCGCGATGCTGTTGTCTCGGCAGCGAAAATTGCAATTGAAGGCCCGCTGGTGGCCATTGGCATCCGCCCCACCGCGCCTGAAACGGGCTTTGGCTATATCCAGCGCGGTGATGAAATTGCCCATGGGCACAAGGTGAAACGCTTCGTCGAGAAGCCGGACCTTGAGCGCGCGAAGGAATTTCTGGCGCAGGGCGATTTTAGCTGGAACGGCGGTATCTTCGTTTTCAAGGCAGGTGCCTATATGGATGAATTGCGCCGGTTCCGGCCAAACATCGTCAGCTTGGTGGACCGCGCAGTTGCCGAAGGGCGCGAGGACGGCAATCTCTTCTACCCGGCTGCGGAACCTTTTCTGCAGATCGACGGCGATTCAATAGATTATGCCGTGATGGAAAAAACGCAGAAGGCCGCCACCGTCATGGCCGACATGGGCTGGTCCGACATTGGCAACTGGAAGGCCTTGTACGAAGAACAGGCTGCCGATCATGCGGGAAATGTCGTGCGCGGTGATGCAGATCTTGTGGAATGCGAGAACGTGTATGTCGACAGCGACGGGCCACGAGTATCGGTCATCGGCCTGAAGGATGTGGCGATCGTGGTGGACGGTGACGAGATCCTCGTCACCACGATGGATGGTGCACAAAAGGTCGGCAAACTGCCGGGGGCAATAAACCAGTAGGGCAGTGCTATAGCAGTTTGAAAAGCGCAGCGCCTGCCGCAGCGGCCAGCACAAGACCCACGAAAATGCGCCATGCCTTGTCGCTAACCTTGCCAAAGGCGAGGGAGCCGAGCCAGTTGCCCAGCATCACCAGCGGAAACAGCGCAAGGCTGAGGATCACGGTGCGCCATTCCAGAACGCCGATCACTGCGCCCGAGCCTACACCTGCCACACCGGCCACGCCGAAAATCCCGATCAGGGAGGCCTTTGCCGTCTGCCGCGGAATATCGCGGCCCACGTAATACGGGATTACCGGCGGCCCCGGCATGGCAGCGAAACCTGTCAGCAAACCGGCGCTGATGCCCGCCAAGCCGGTCGTCATCGGGCCTGGCACATTGGCGCTGCGGCGGGGCAGCAAAACGGCGAAGAAGGCCAGCAGCGCCACCAGCGCGATCAGCAGCCGGGCAAGCGGTGCCGGTGTCGCATCCAGCAGCATCATCCCCGGCAGGGTTGCCAGCACCACGAAAACGCAAATCGTCAGCGCAGACCGCTCCGCCTCCCGCAGGATGTAACGAATCTCCAGCAAAGCCAGCGTTGCGGCCATGATGTTGAGCGCCAGCACCGCCTCCAGCGGCGTGATCGCCAGTGCGAGGATCGGCACCAGCAGGATACCGAACCCGAAGCCCGTCAGCCCGCGAATGAAGGCCGCGCCCAGCGTGGCGATCGCCGCAACCGCAATTTGCAGTGCGCTGAATCCGTCAAGAAATTCCAAGGTCCAGCCGCGCTGGGTCTAGTCGCGCAAGTCCGGCGGGGTCGCCTCGGACTTGATGAAGGAAATCGCCTCGTCGAGGGAGAGGAACTTCTGCTCCTTCTCGCCCAGCGTGCGCATGGCAACGGTGCCTTCCTCGGCCTCCCGATTGCCGACAACCAGCATGTGCGGAACCTTGGCCAGCGAATGCTCTCTCACCTTGTAATTGATCTTCTCGTTGCGAAGATCACCTTCCACGCGAATGCCGGCAGCTTTCAACCCGGCGATAACCTCGCTTCCATAATTGTCCGCATCTGATGTAATCGTGGCCACCACCGCCTGCACCGGGGCCAGCCATACAGGCAGGCGACCGGCGAAATGCTCGATCAGGATACCGATGAAGCGTTCGTACGATCCGAAGATCGCGCGGTGCAGCATAACCGGGCGGTGCTTGCCACCATCTTCACCGATGTAGGTTGCATCAAGGCGTTCGGGCAGCACGCGGTCACCCTGGATCGTGCCCACCTGCCATGTGCGGCCGATGGCGTCGGTCAGGTGCCATTCCAGCTTGGGGGCATAGAACGCGCCTTCGCCGGGCAGTTCTTCCCAGCCATATTCGTCGTTCTGCATACCGGCCTCGGCCACGGCGTCGCGCATTTCCTGCTCGGCCTTGTCCCAGTCCGAATCGCTGCCGAAACGCTGTTCAGGACGCAGCGCCAGCTTGATGGCATAGCTGAAGCCGAAATCGCGGTAGACGCTGTCGGCCAGTTCGATGAAGGACCGCGTTTCTTCTACCACCTGTTTCTCGGTGCAGAAGATATGCGCATCGTCCTGCGTAAACTGGCGCACGCGCATCAGCCCGTGGAGCGCGCCATGCGGCTCGTTCCGATGGCAGCAGCCGTTCTCGTATAGGCGGGTCGGCAATTCGCGATAGCTGGTGATGCCCTGCTTGAAGACCAGCACATGGGC
>JBASBA010000358.1:0-6742 GCA_049650885.1 Alteraurantiacibacter sp.
CTTGATCGGTCGGTGCGGCGATTGGGCCGATTGGCCGATTGCGGCATCCGCATCGCGCTCGATGATTTTGGCGCGGGTTTCTGCAATTTCCGCTACCTCAAGGTCTTGCCGCTGCACTCGCTCAAGCTGGATCGCTCGATGATCGATGGGGTCACCAGTTGCGACAAAGATCTGGCTGTGCTGCGCGGTATAGTGGCGATGGCGAAGGCCCTGAATATCGCAGTGATTGCGGAAGGCATCGAGACAGAGACGCAGCGCGTTACCATCGTTCGCGAAGGTTGCGAATTGTGGCAAGGTTATCTTGGTGCCATGCCGCTATCCGCCAAAAAATTTCAGGAGCTTGCCAGCGCCTAGGCCGCTTGCTTCTTCGCCTTCTTGACGACGCCGCTCAAACCCTTCGTCAGTTGAAACAGGCCATTCAGGCGGCTTTGCGGATCGCCCCAGGCGCGGTTGATAACCAGCTTCATGTCCGGGCGAAGCTTGGCTGCACCCTTTAGCCTGTCGACATAAGCGACCAGCCCTACAGGATCGGGGAAGCTGTTTTCGTGGAATGTTACCAGCGTTCCACGCGCGCCAACCTCGATCTTGGCGATGCATGCGTCGATGGCCTGCGCCTTGATCTCGATCAGGCGGATCAGGTTTTTGGTGGGTTGTGGCAGTTCGCCAAAACGGTCAATCATTTCGGCGGCAAGTCCTTCGATCTCTCCCTTGCCCTCCGCCTGGTTCAAACGGCGATACAGCGCCATTCGTACGGCAAGATCGGGGACATATTCCTCCGGGATCATGATGGGCGCATCGACTGTAATCTGCGGAGAGAGGCCGGTACGATCCGCCTCCAGCCCGACATCGCCAGCCTTGGCCGCCATGATCGCATCCTCCAGCATGGATTGGTAAAGCTCGAAGCCCACTTCGCGGATATGGCCGGATTGTTCGTCACCCAGCAAATTGCCAGCACCGCGAATATCCAGATCGTGGCTGGCCAGCTGGAAACCCGCTCCCAGGCTGTCCAGGTCGCCCAGCACCTTCAGACGTTTTTGCGCAACTTCGGAAAGGGCCATGTCCTTGTCAGTGGTGAGATAGGCGTAGGCGCGGATCTTGGCACGGCCCACGCGGCCGCGCAGCTGGTATAGCTGGGCCAGCCCGAAACGGTCCGCGCGATGGATGATGATGGTGTTGGCCGATGGCAGGTCCAGCCCGCTTTCAACGATGGTGGTGGAGAGGAGGACTTCGTATTTCCCCTCGTAAAACGCGCTCATCCGCTCTTCGATATCGCCGGCATTCATCTGGCCGTGAGCGGCGATAACCTTCACTTCCGGCACGGTTTCACGCAGCCAGTCTTCCAGCGGTGCCATGTCGGAAATGCGGGGCACGACGATAAAGCTTTGCCCGCCGCGGTGGTGTTCGCGCAGCAACGCCTCGCGCACGACCATGTCGTCCCACTCCATCACGTATGTGCGCACGGCCAGACGATCGACCGGCGGCGTCTTGATCGTGGACAATTCGCGCAGGCCGGTCATTGCCATTTGCAGCGTGCGCGGGATTGGTGTGGCGGTGAGGGTGAGGACGTGCACGTCGGCGCGAAGCTGTTTCAGCTTCTCCTTGTGGGTCACGCCAAAACGCTGCTCCTCGTCCACGATTACAAGTCCCAGATCCTTGAACCTGGTGTTCTTGGACAAGATGGCGTGGGTGCCGATCACGATATCCATCGTGCCATCGGCCAGCCCGGCGCGGGTATCCTTCATCTCCTTTGCAGGAACCAGCCGCGACAGGCGGCCAATCTTCAGCGGGAAGCCATTGAACCGGTCACAGAAGTTCTGGAAATGCTGGCGGGCAAGCAGCGTGGTGGGGGCAACAATTGCAACCTGCTGCCCGTTCATGGCGGCAACGAATGCGGCGCGCAGGGCAACCTCTGTCTTGCCGAAACCCACATCGCCGCAGACAAGGCGATCCATCGGCCTGCCGCTTTCAAGATCGCCCAGCACATCGGCGATGGCCTGTTCCTGATCCTCGGTCTCCTCATACTGGAAACGGTCGAGGAACTGGTTGTAGCTGGCCTCCTCCGGCTCCAACACGGGTGCCTTCCTCAGTGCGCGGCGGGCAGCAACCAGCATCAGTTCGCCTGCAATCGCCTGGATGCGCTCCTTCAGGCGGGAGCGGCGCTTCTGCCATGCCTCGCCGCCCAGCCGATCCAGTGCAGCACCGTCTTCGGAAGAACCATAGCGCGACAGCACATCAAGGTTTTCAACGGGGATGTAGAGCTTGTCGCCGCCCGCATATTCCAGCATCACGCAATCGTGCTTGCTCTTGCCCACGGCAATGGGTTCAAGCCCGAGATACCTGCCGATGCCATGATCGATATGCACCACCAGGTCGCCCCGGCTAAGCGCTTGCAACTCGGCAAGGAAAGCGTCGGCATCCTTCTTTTTCTTGCGCCGCCTGACTAGGCGATCGCCCAGCAGATCCTGCTCTGTGATGACTTCGATCTGGTCATTCGCAAACCCTGTATCCACCGGCAGTATGGTGGCGGTGGCGCGTCCCTTGGCAGCCTGTCCCAGCGCTTCCTGCCATGTGTCGGCCAGGCTAACGTGCGTGCCTGCTTCCTCGATAATCGAGGTTATTCGGCTGCGCGAGCCCTGTGAATAGGCAGCCAGCACGGGGCGCTTGCCAGACTTCTCCAGATCTTTGAAATGCGCCGCTGCCGCGTCGTACACATTCTTTCCGGCAGAGCGTTCCGGCGTGAAATCGCGGGCGGAACGGAAGCCGAAGTCAACGACCCTGTCGCTCTCTGGCTCGGCAAAGATGGAGGTGCGGTGGATCGGCCAATCCGCCATCGCGGTGCCAAATTCGTCTTGCGTCAGATACAGGGTCTCAGGTGCGATGGGACGATAGCTGCCCTTTGCTTGGCCGCTAATTTCGCCGCGCTGGCGATGGTAATCGGCGATATCTTTCAGCCGTTCCTCTGCCGCGGGCAGCGCGCCTGAATCGATCACCAGAGCATCGTCCGCAGAAAGGTGATCGAACAGGGTGGAAAGCCGCTCCTCGAACAGGGGCAGCCAGTGCTCCATGCCCGCAAGGCGTCGTCCGTCGCTTACCGCTTCATACAGCGGATCCTGCGTAGCATCGGCGCCAAACATCTCGCGGTATCGGCTGCGAAATCGCTTGATCGAATCCTCGTCCAGCAAGGCTTCGCTTGCGGGCAGCAACAGATGGCTGTCTATCGTGGCGGTGGTGCGCTGCGTGCCGGGATCGAACAGGCGCAGGCTTTCCAGCTCGTCTCCGAAGAAATCCAGTCGCAATCCGGCTTCCAGCCCGCTGGGGTAGATATCGACGATGGAGCCACGCATGGCAAATTCGCCGGTATCCACCACCGTATCGACGCGGCTGTACCCCTGTCGGTGCAGCAGTGCCGAAAGGCTCTGGTGCCCGATCTCTGTGCCAACCTTGAATTCGCGCACCGCTTCACGAATGCGGAAGGGGGTAAGCACACGTTGCAACAGCGCGTTGATCGTCGTGACGACAAGCTGGCTGCCTTTGGCGTTCGTCTGCAAGGCGTGGAGCGCCGCCAGCCTTCGCGCGCTGACGGAAAGGGCAGGACTGGCGCGATCGTATGGCAGGCAATCCCACGAGGGGAATTCGATAACCTGCAATTCAGGCGCGAAATATTGCGCAGCATCCGCCGCATCGCGCATCGCCGATTCGTCCGGCGCGATGAAGACGGCGCGCTTTTTCGCAGCGCGCGCCAGATCGGCCATCACCAGTGGCTGCGCACCGCGAACGACGGAGGCGAGGGTAAGGGGCGACTTGGCTGTCAGGATGCTTTGCAGATCGGGCATGCGTTGTCTTAAACTCTCACTCGCTGGCGTGTCCCGGACACGAGAAAAATCCCCGCGCCATTGACGAGGGGATTGCTGGCACGCGCCCTAGCGCCAACCGCGCAGCAGCGCCAGCATGGCAAATGGACCATTGTGCCCGATAAACAAATGTCAGCCAGTATTGGGCAAGGGCGATCAGCGCGGAATATCCACGTAGTCGAGCTTGCGCATACTATCCATGTGCGCGCCAACGAACCTTTCAGGTATCTTCGCAGTGCCAAGCGCCCATGCCATGACATCGACATCATCCTCGTCCAGCAGCGCCTCGAACCATGCCAGCGCATCTTCGTCCCACTCGGCGTGGTATCGATCGAAAAAGCCGCCAAACATGTAGTCGGCCTCTCTTGTTCCGCGATGCCAGGAACGAAATCTGGCGCGGGCGATGCGGGTGGTGAAGCTGCTATGTTCGGTCATATGAAAACGGGGTCTCTGGCAAGAGCAGCCTCGTCTAAGCACTATAGCGCGCCGATCAAGGGTGCGCGTGGTTGCAAAAGGTGGCGTGCTCCCCCACCAGCGCATCGAACCTTGTGCTTTTGGCATACGGTTCCTCATCATCAAACGGCTTTTCCCAGATCGCGGCAAACACCACTTCGCAAGGCGGAACCGAGGCGCTAAACGATTGCACGATGCGACCCGATATTCTCAATCCCCTTTTCGCCGAAACAGAAAAACTGGAAGGCATCGGCCCCAAGCTGAAAAAGCCGCTTGAGAAGCTGGGGCTGACCCGCGTTCGTGACGTTTTGTACCATGTGCCGGAGCGCTTCGTGGTGCGACGCGCCGTTGCCGATCTGGATGATGCGCAGGTGGGGGAGCAGGTGGTAATCGCGCTGGACGTGGTGGAGCACCGCGCCAGCCATTCGCCTCGCGGGCCGTACCGGGTGATGGCGACTGATGCGAAGGGCAATGTCTGCGCGCTCACCTTCTTCGGGCGGGCCAGCTATACTGCGAAAAAGCAGTTGCCGGTGGGGCAGAAGCGCTGGGTTGCCGGACGTCTGGACCAGTATGACCAAATGCTTCAAATCGTTCATCCCGATCATGTTGCCGACAAGAGCGACGGCGCGATGGGCAAGATGGTGGAGCCGATCTATCACCTCTCCGAAGGTTTGACGCAGCCGCGCGTGGCCAGCCTGGTCTCGCAATCGCTAGACCGCGCGCCCGAACTGCCCGAATGGATCGAGCCATCCACTTTCAAGCGCGAGGGATGGCCCTGCTGGCGCGATGCCATTGCACTGGCGCACAAGGGAGAGAACGCGAAGGCGCGCGACAGGCTGGCTTATGATGAGCTGTTCGCGAATGCGCTGGCGCTGATGCTGGTTCGCCAGTCAAACCGGCAACGCAAGGGTCAGCCCTTGCAGGGCGACGGGCATTTGCGCGACAAGCTGCAATTGCCATTTCCCCTCACCGGCGCGCAAACACGTTCCAATGCCGAGATCGCGGGCGATATGGCGCAGGCTTCACCCATGTTGCGCCTGCTGCAAGGCGATGTTGGCGCTGGCAAGACCGTGGTGGCGCTGGAGGCGATGCTGGTGGCAGTGGAGGGCGGCGCGCAGGCGGCGATGCTTGCGCCGACTGAACTGCTTGCCCGCCAGCATTTTGAAACCTTGCGAACAATGGCCCGGCCGACCGGCATTGAAATTGCGCTGCTTACGGGGCGTGACAAGGGCAAGGCGCGTGAGAGTATATTGATGGGCCTGCTGGATGGCAGCATCGACATCGTCGTGGGCACCCATGCCATCTTCCAGCAAAGCGTGGGTTACAAGAACCTTGGCCTTGTTGTGATCGACGAACAGCATCGATTTGGCGTGTCCCAGCGTCTGATGCTGTCACAAAAGGGGCGCGTCACGCCGCATACGCTGGCGATGACGGCCACGCCCATTCCGCGCACGCTGGTGCTGGCCAATCATGGCGAGATGGAAGTCAGCCGTCTGGATGAACTGCCGCCCGGCAGGCAGGCCATCGATACGCGCGTTCTGCCGCTGGACAGGCTGCCCGACATTGCCGCGGCCGTCGGTCGCCATGTCGAAAGCGGGCAGCAGGCCTATTGGGTATGCCCGATGGTAAGCGGGACTGAGAACGAGAACGAGGACCTGGCCGCCGCCGAAGCGCGCTATGCGAGCCTGAAGGAGCGGTTTGGAGACGATGTGGCCATGGTCCACGGACAGCTTACGCCAGAGCTGAAGGACAGTGCGATGGCGCGGTTTGCCGCGGGGAAGGCCAGGGTGCTGGTGGCCACCACGGTGATCGAGGTGGGCGTCGATGTGCCCAATGCCACGCTGATGGTGATCGAGCAGGCAGAACGCTTTGGCCTTGCACAGCTTCACCAGTTGCGGGGCCGGGTAGGGCGCGGCAGCGAAAAGAGCACTTGCCTGCTGCTGCGCTCTGGTGAACTCAGCGAGACTGGCAAGAAGCGCCTCGAACTGATGAAAAGCTCGCAGGATGGTTTCCTGCTGGCGGAGGAAGATCTGAAACTGCGCGGCGGCGGCGAATTGCTGGGCACCAAGCAAAGCGGAGAAGAGGGCTTCTCCATAGCCAGTCTTGAACAGGTTACCCGGCTGCTGGAAACTGCCAACGCGGATGCGAAGATGCTGGTGGAGGCGCAGGGTGGCCTGACAAACGCCGAACGCGGCGAGGCAGCGCGAATGGTGCTGTATCTGCTGGAGCGCGATTGGGGTGTGCAAACGCTGAGGGGTGGGTAGACTTCGCGGCACAACCGCCTAGTCTCCCGCGCAACCAATCCCGCAGGAGCCAACCCGCCGATGAACCGCCTTCTCACCGCCTCCGCCCTCGCACTTGCAGTCACTTTGGCGCAGCCCGCATTTGCGCAGGATGCTGAAACGGAATTTACCGATCTGCGCGAGGATGTGTGGCAG